>JAUICI010000076.1 GCA_030427935.1 Bacteroidia bacterium
ACATGTGTTTACAATAAATCAAAATAGCATTAAGAAAAATACTTTAGAAAATTATGGTATAGAATTCAGGAAAAGATAATTTTATCCATAAAGGAATTAGATGTTAAGATTTCCTTCCCCCCCGCTAACTCGAGAATCCTCTCGCGTAGTGAATAGACAGTAAAAGACCAAATAGTTAGCAATCAAACCCCATCATAACAATAACCAATAAATTGCTATTTTTAAGCTTCAACTATAACCAAAAGCCAAATAGCAAATCATGATACTAACTACCCGTTTCTTTTTCAATTACAATGTTGGTGGACCTTGCAGACATTTGGGTGTTTTAAGGTTTAAAAATCGGGCCCATAGATTTGGCTCAAATAGTCTTCCCATTCTTTTTGTCGCTTTCCTTTTAAAACTGTTGGAAATTTATTCTGAGAACCGTTTTTACCAATACTTTTTAGGAAATCGTAAAAAACGTTGGTCGGATAACATTTTAAGTTTATTTTCTTGAGCACATACTTTCTTTCTGTGGCATAATCGTCATTGAGTTCCTTCAAGTATTTATCCAGAAGATACACGATAGTCTCCTCAGTTCGTTCTCCGTAATCCTGACCAATATACCAATTGTGATAAAATCCATCTGAATCTTCCCCGGCAGAAACTGAAAATTCTTGAATATTGATTTTTAAAGTCTCACAAACTTTGGTCACCGCTTGAATTAAGTTATCCGCAGAAATATGCTCACCACAAATGTTTAGGTAATTATTTGTTCTACCTACGATTTCAATTTCATAATTGATTAAAGAAGTAAACTTAATCGTGTCTCCAATCAAATAGCGCCAAAGTCCGGAGGCTGTTGAAATGAGCATGGCATATTCTACATTCTTTTGAACATCTTTCAGTTTGATGGCTTCCGCTCCTTGCTTAACCTTACCGTTCTCATCAAAATTTTCTTCATTAAATGGAACGAATTCAAAATACACTCCAGAATTCAGGAGAAGCTGCATACCTTTTGAATGCAACCCTCTTTGAAAAGCAAAAAAACCTTCAGAAGCCAAATAGGTATTCAGATAATAGATTTCAGATTCTGAAAAGGATTCGAAAGTCTGTCTGTACGGCTCAAAATGCACACCTCCATGCATGAAGATCTTATAGTTTGGCCAAATTTGATGAATATCATCGACCTCATATCTATCCAATATCTTTTTGATTAAGATTTGAAACCAAGAAGGAAAGCCGGATAAAATACCGATATCCCAATTAGGC
The DNA here is from genome assembly GCA_030427935.1 of Bacteroidia bacterium. Classification (GTDB taxonomy): domain Bacteria; phylum Bacteroidota; class Bacteroidia; order Flavobacteriales_D; family Crocinitomicaceae; genus JAGQYP01. The sequence continues at coordinate 1,252 of JAUICI010000076.1, forward strand.
GCGGCTTCCACTATAGCTTCTATTTTCTCATCCCAATTTTCAATTTGAGCGATTTTGTTGCCTGGTTTTTTAAATCGAGAAAACCATTTTGGCGTATTCCCAACAAGAATTCCAGACAAATCTCCCTCATAATGGTCACCTACTTTTTTCAATTCAGTTGACCCAGACAGCATCAAGACATTCTTCTCGTAAAAAGAGGTAGGCATTTTTAGGTCGTAAAAAGAAGAGAGTTGAGACACGCCAATCTTTCTACATTTATTGATCATGGATTTACTTACTGGAATCCTTTTCGATGGAGCTCCAGAGGTACCCGAACTCAAAGCGAAATATTTGATTTTTTCTCCCCAAAACACATTTTGTTCCCCATCCAAAGTTCGGTGCAACCAAGCATCATAAAAGCTATCGTAATCATAAATTGGTACTAGCTCTGAAAAAAATTGATGTAACTCTTTTTCTTTTAGAATTCTTTTAAAGTCAAACTCCTTTCCAAGTTCAGTATCTTTCGACTTCTCAACTAACTTTTTCAATACATCGTACTGTCGTGTATAATCGTATTTACGAACCTTATCAATATAGATTTTCTGTACTCTTGCAGTGCTTTTTGCGACAGGACCAATTAGTGCCATAAACTTGGTTTTGATCTACAAAAATACAAGCCCCAACTCCTCGAAATCAGGCTTTACAGAGATTTAAACAAAAGCTAAATGGTTGTTAAGGTTGTGGAGTATCTGGCTTTACCTTGCCGTAATATGGATACAAAAAAAGGGCAGTTGTAAACTACCCTATTATTAATTCTTAATGCGAACTTATTCAATAAATATTTTCTTTCTTCTGACCTGCTCTCCTTGTTCGATTTCCAAAATGTAAACTCCAGTTTCTACATCAATTTTTATTTCACTCTTCATTGAATTGACGCCCATTTTTTCGAGTACCAGACCTCCTTGAGCATTATAAATCTTTATATTTTCTATTATACTGAAACCTGAAACAACCTTGAAAGTGCCTTTGTTTGGATTTGGAAAAACCTTAATATCAAAGACTTCATTTTCAAACAGTCCAACTGTTGCAATAGTTTCACAAAGCGAGGTATCCACACATCCATTTTCAGATATTTGAACTGCAAAATCTCCATTACTTATAGCAATAAAACTTTGATTCGTTTCATTTTGAATAACAGCATAATCTACACAGTTAAGCCATTGATAAGACCCTGATGAATTTGATATTAACTCTGGGTCATTGTTTACAACAGAAAGATCAATTTGATGGACAGATAAAGTCGTTTCAATAATACTATCACAAGAAGTTATAGCCTGCAATGTATCGTAGTACACACCAGGAGATGATTGAAAAGCCCCTTGAAGAAAAATGCTGTCGCCACTACATATCTGTTCGTTTAGCTGATGAAAGTAAGTTGAATTCACTGTTAATGTTGTTTGTATTACGCTATCGCAAGAAGAAATAGATTGAAGAGTATCAAAATAAACACCAGGAGTAGTTTGATAACTGCCTTGAAGATATAAACTGTCACCTAAACATATTATTAAGTTTTCTAAAGAAATTCCTGGAGACTGAGATACTTCGATAATAGTGATTGAATCTTTTACGCAATATGGATTGCTAACTTCATACCTTATTTCATGTATTCCAAATGCAGCAGGAGTCCAATAAAAATCTCTACTACTAGAAATATGAACATTATTTACATAGCAGCTAAAACTATTAAACATTGGCTCTATCGAGCCAATTAGCATCGAATCGCCTTCGCATATTGAACTTAAACTCAACAATTTCACTGAATCACAATCCAAGATTGCATTTACTACAGTATTTGTAATTATTGGTGGATTATAATCGAAATAAATTTCTGCGCTATTGTCTACAATTGAACCGGGTTCAAGATTGTTCTGTAGGTTTATTTTAAATTTCACATAACCTTGACTTCCTAAGAAGTCCACTGTACTATCCGGTAGCATTATTCCCTCAAACTCAAATTCAACATGACCATTATCGACAGTTATAGAAGTTAAGGTATGACTAGACCCCATTAAATAAAAGGAATTCCAATCTAATCCTGAATCCAACTGATCTCTTATAATAACATTGATTGCTGTATCATTTCCTGTGTTTTGAAATCGAATTAAATATTCCATTTCAGTACCGTTTTGAATATACCCCATATTTCCAAGTCCTTCGGGAAATACAGATTTATCATTTGGATCATAAGCACAAAAAAGTTCATGACTTAATGTATCTATAAAAGATATCGGAGACTGACCTGTATCCAACTCAGACAATAAAAGAACACTGGTTAATGTGTCATTAATATTTAAAAATGAAGGCATTCTGATTTGAACATCAATAACCTCCTGATCAAAGTAGAATAAAGAGTCAAAATGCCAATATATCGATTGACCTATAATCGAATCAGGAATAATTGAAGACTGAAAGAATGCCACAGAATCGTCAAGAACTAACTTTATTGTTCCATTTGTTATATTGGTGCCAATATTCTTATAAGAAATCCAATAATTTATTGTGTCATTGCATCTTGGGAAACTTGTTGTTAAATCAACCTCAAAATCTGAATAAATTGTATCTGGATAAAATCCAAAATCAAGACTATCAATAGAAGGATTGTTTGAAGACAATTGAACACTATAGGAAATCGAATCAGATGTCAGGCTCCAATCAGCTAGTGTATTAATGAAAGCAACTTGATATAAATTTGTATCTAATGCAAAAAAATAATCTCCTTGAGAATTCGAATAGCTAGCCAAAGCACCTGGAGAAATTGTAGTATGCTGAAAACCCAACCCTATCTCCGAACTATCTCTTTCTCCATTTTGATTTGCGTCATAAAAAATTCGACCTCGTGCTATGTATTGAGACCCAAACATGTTCTCATTCCAACAAATTCGATTATCGGGACTTACATATAAAATATCAAGAGCACTATCTCCATTTAGATCTTCAGAATCAATAAACCTAGTCAAATTGGAAAACTCATTATTAACAGGAATATTATGTTCTGTATTAGAAAACTGAAATGTATCAATTGATTCAATCCATAATAAGCTACCATGGAAACTACTAACGACTAAATCATTAAGAGAGTCATTATTAATATCGAACACTGATAATTTAGTGGGAAAATCTATTTGATTTGATATCAGAGTTGGATTGTCAAAATCGAACCCTCCATTATTTCGAAGATAGCCTATGTGATCAATATTTCCAGAACAATAAACAATCTCCTTAAGTGAATCGTTATTCATATCAATTAATTGATAATCAATATAGGTATTGGATAATTGAATTCCGTTAATCAATTGTGGAGTTGCAAAATCAAAGCCTCCAATATACTCTGAGTAAGAAAAGAGTCCATTATTATTATTTAATATAATTAACTCTTTTTGTCCATCTAGATTCAAATCATCATAAAAAATTTTTGCTGGAGATGTGATTATAACAGAATCGACAGGTCCTTGAATTAATCCAGATGAATTTTCAAATATTTTTACACGTGCCATTTGTCGACAGGAGACTGCAATATCTAAATCTAAATCTGAATCAAAATCTTCTATTAAAATATTAATGGCACCGTCCAAATTTCCAAATTGAGATTGTAAACTAAAATTTAACCCTCCAAGGTTTTCATAAATCCATAAAGAATCAGAATAACCTCCAATTACTGCAATATCTGAGTCACCATCTCCTTCTAAATCAAAAATTTGAAGATCGTAAACTTCTGTTATTCCTGTTATAAGATATTGTAATTGATCAAATTCATTATTTGTCAATCCTTTGAAAAAAACAATATTTTTATCTTCTGAGACACTAATAACATCTGGGATTCCATCTGAATCTATATCAGCGTATTGATGAGTATCAGAAAAATATATTGAATCTATCGATATTGGAGATAATACATTTCCAGTTGAATCTAGTTTGATTCCTGAAATCCCCGAAATATCGGAAGCCACAACCACATCTAAATTCGAATCTGAATTAATATCTTGTAATTCAATGCTCCTTGTATCTGTTATCTCGTCAAGAGTATCAATTTGCATGAAATTAAAACTGCCTAAATTCTTAGCTCTGTATATTACTCCATTTGAAATTGAAAATCCAACTAAATCTGGTAAACTATCTGAATCCAGGAGTTGAATCTCGAAATCTCTTACATCTATGTAGGATGCAAATGAAATAGGGGTTGCAAAACTTGACGCACCATTATTTTCAATGAAATAAACTTGGTCCGTGGAATAAGACGAAACAATTAAGTCCAATGTTCCATTTAAATTTAAATCTGATAGTTTAACACAAACCGGAGAGTCTATTCCTGCAGAAATTATCTGTTCAGAAGAAAACCCACTATTATTAATATTCTCAAACCAGATAACCTTATCGGCACCAGAACAAACTGTAGCAACATCAATATCTCCATCATTATCAATATCTCCAGTCACAATGTTTTGCGAACCACCACAAGTATTTGTAAGAATATTTTCATTTCCAAAACTACCTCCTCCTAAATTTTCAAACCAACTAATAGTTTCGGAATCCAAAAAAGAAACTAGAATGTCTGGAAGAGTATCCCCATTGATATCCGAGAAAATTACGTGAATAGGATAAAGTCCGGTAGTTGAAATGATTACTTCTTCATCAAAAATACCTCCAGATTGATTCAAATGAAGAGCGACCATATTATTACCTACTGCTGTATAAACAACATCGATATCACCATCCAGATCAACATCTGAACAACTTAAAGACATTGGTTGATTATTCTTTTCTCCAATTGAACGCAATTTTGTGTATTCACCCCCAACATTTTCCATCCAACCCAACATATCCGAAACAACTGATACAGTAACTAAATCTAAATCCCCATCTCCATCGATATCGGCAAATTCTAGATCTCTTACATTACTATTTCCTTGATAAATCGTTCTTGGAAATGAAAACTGACCATATGATATGGTCACATAGATTGAAGCAAAAAGTAGAATCAGTAGTTTCATTAAATAGATTTTCATCAAAAATAAGTCTTAAATCACAAAACTACAAACACGTTTTGTCCAAAACAAAAAAAAAGGGTAGCCTAAAAACTACCCCTTTTTAATTCTATATATTCTTATAAAAAGTCTGACTTCTTATATCTGAAGTCTGACATCTATCTTCTAAAAAATCTCCTCAGCCGAAAAATGGAATTTTCCTTCGATCTCAGCGTTTTCATCAGAATCTGAACCGTGAACCGCGTTTCTTCCTTTGTTCTCTGCGTATTTTGCTCTGATTGTTCCTTCAGCAGCTTCGGCAGGATCAGTTGCACCGATCAATTCTCTGAAATCGGCAACTGCATTGTCTTTTTCTAAAATCGCAGCAACGATTGGTCCAGAAGACATATACTCAACAAGCTCTCCATAGAATGGTCTTTCAGCGTGTACCGCATAAAACTCCTTTGCTCTCCCTTCCGAAAGTCTTGTGTATTTCATTGCTTTAATATCGAATCCAGCTTCGATAATCATGTCGATAATTTTCCCCATGTGCCCGTTCTCAACAGCATCAGGCTTAATCATTGTAAATGTTCTGTTTGTTGCCATTTCTTAGCGATTTTGATTAAAATTTTCGGCAAAGATATAGATATAATAATGATTACAATAAAAAAATTTCAGCGTTTTAAATAAATAGTCTATCTTTGCGCCCTCGTTAAAGGCACACAAGCGGATTTAGTGCATTTTTAAACACTTCAAACAGGTACCGTTTCCGGTTTGAATACAAAGAATTAAGCCCCATGGCTGAAAAGAAAGAGGAAACTCCTAAAGCTGAGGAGAAAAAAACAGCAGCAAAGAAACCAGCTGCTAAAAAAACTACAACAGCTAAAAAATCCACAACAAAAAAAGAAGAAGCTAAAGAGGAAGCACCTGCTGAAAAAAAGCCAGCTGCGAAGAAAGCTCCTGCTAAAGCTACAGCGTCCAAGGAAAAGGCTCCTGCAAAGTCAGCCTCTGCTAAAGCTCCGGCGACTGAAAAGAAAGCTGCTCCTAAAAAAGAGGAAGCTCCTGCTAAAGAGGAGAAAGAAGTGGCTAAACCAGCTGCTAAGAAAGCGACACCAAAGAAAGAAATTGAACCATTAGCTGATTTCTCTTGGGAAGAATTAGAAAATGATGGATATTCCAAAGCGAAAAAAGCTGAGTTATCTGACATTTACGACAAAACGCTTTCATCAATTGCTGAAAAAGAAGTTATTGACGGAACTGTTGTTGCAATTACAAAAAAAGAAGTAGTTGTAAACATCGGATATAAGTCTGAAGGTATCATTCCATTGAATGAATTCAGATACAATCCTGACCTTAAAGTTGGAGATGCGGTTGAAGTATACGTTGAAGCGCAAGAAGACAAGCAAGGTCAGTTGGTTATTTCTCACAGAACAGCGAGAACACATAGAGCTTGGCAAAAAGTAAATGAGGTTCTTGAAACTGGAGAAGTAATTACAGGTCACGTTAAGTGCAGAACTAAAGGAGGATTAATCGTTGACGTATTCGGAATCGAGGCATTCTTACCAGGTTCTCAAATCGATGTGAAGCCAATTAGAGATTACGATCAGTATGTTGGTAAGAACATGGAATTCAAAGTTGTTAAGATTAACCTTGAATTTAGAAACGTTGTTGTTTCTCATAAAGCGCTTATCGAGGCTGAACTTGAAGAACAGAAAAAACAAATCATCCAGACTCTTGAAAAAGGTCAAGTACTTGAAGGAACTGTTAAGAACATCACTTCTTACGGTGTATTCATCGACCTTGGTGGAGTTGACGGATTGATTCACATTACAGACCTTTCTTGGGGTAGAGTTAATCACCCAGAAGAAATCGTTGAATTGGATCAGAAGATTAATGTGGTTATTCTTGATTTCGATGATTCGAAGAAGAGAATTGCTCTTGGTCTTAAACAATTACAATCTCACCCTTGGGATGCTCTTGATGAGAAGCTACAAGTTGGTGACAAGGTTAAAGGAAAAGTTGTTGTCCTTGCTGATTACGGTGCTTTCATCGAGATTGCTCCTGGTATCGAAGGATTAATCCACGTTTCTGAAATGTCTTGGTCGCAACACTTGAGATCTGCTCAAGATTTCTTGAACATCGGAGATGAAGTTGAGGCAGTAATTTTGACTCTTGACAGAGAAGAAAGAAAAATGTCTCTTGGAATCAAGCAATTGATGCCGGATCCATGGGAAGGAATTGAGAATAAATATCCAGTTGACTCTAAGCACAAAGCAAAAGTGAGAAACTTCACAAACTTTGGAGTTTTCGTTGAGCTTGAAGAAGGAGTTGATGGATTGATCCATATTTCTGACCTTTCTTGGTCTAAGAAAATTAAGCACCCATCAGAATTCTGTAAAGTTGGTGACGAGATGGAAGTTATCGTTCTTGAATTGGACAGAGATAACAGAAGACTTTCTCTAGGTCACAAACAATTGGAAGAAAATCCATGGGATGTTTTCGAAACTGAATTCGCAGAAGGATCTGTACACAAAGGAACTGTTATCAGCATGAAAGATAGAGCTGGTATCGTAGCACTTCCTTATGGTGTTGAAGGGTTCTGTCCAAACAAACACTTAAGAAAAGAAGATGGTTCTAATCTTAAAGTTGAGGACAATGTTGATTTCAAAGTAATCGAATTCAACAAAGACGCGAAAAAGATCATCGTTTCACACACGAGAACTTTCGAAGAAGGAGATGAGTCTAAACCAGCTCCAAAAGGAAAGAAGAAAACTAGTGGTGGTAGCGACAAAGCTGTAAAAGCCGTTAACGATAAAGCTGAGAAGTCAACTCTTGGTGATATCGATGCACTTTCTGCTTTGAAGGATCAAATGGAACAGTCTGAAAAGAAAAAATAATCTTTTTGTTTTGAGATAAAAAAAGGTCGACTTGATGTCGGCCTTTTTTGTTTTTTATATTATTGTATAATGAAGTTCTTCGCCCCTTTTTTATGTTTAATTTCAATTAGTCTGTTTGGACAAAAAGAGAATTACAGACTTTCTGAATACGATGTCAAGAAGTATACCTTATACATGGAGGTTGATCCTGATACGGCTCACATTAAAGTAAAAGCTGTTCTTGAAATCGAATTTCTCACCGATTTGCAGACCCTATATTTAGACTTACATTCTCAGAAGAAAAATGGTAAAGGGATGCATGTAAAGTACATTGTCGATGAGTGCTATAAAGACACCTTGAAATTCGAGCATAAAGAAGATGAACTTCGCATTCAATCCATACGATTTCAAAAAGGTTATACCACAGATCTGCTTATTGTATATGAAGGGAGACCAAAAGATGGACTGATCTTTAGTAAATCCAAACACGGAAAACCAACTATTTTTGCAGACAACTGGCCAAACCGAGCTCATCATTGGTTGGTATGCAACGACCATCCATCAGACAAAGCAATCTGGGACATCATGGTGGAACATCCTAAGAACTATCAAGTGGTCTCCAATGGTAAATTTCAGATATCTGGTGAGTATTTTAATGACACGAAGCGAACCATTTATACTACGGATTATGAAATCCCGACCAAAGTCATGGTTATTGGAGTTGCTGATTTTGCTGTAGATTCAGCAGGGTTCTCAGGCAACATCCCTGTAACTTCCTGGGTTTATCCTGAAAATAAGGAGAAGGGATTTTATGATTATGCGCAAGCCGTGGAAGTACTCGATTGGTTTGTCTCCAAAATTGCTCCTTACCCCTATCAAAAATTGGCAAACGTTCAGTCCAAGACCATTTTTGGTGGAATGGAAAATGCCGGTTGTATTTTTTATTTTGAAAATTCAGTAACAGGAAAGCGCAACCATGAAGATTTAATTGCTCATGAAATCGCCCATCAATGGTTTGGAAATTCTGCCAGCGAAAAAGATTGGGCGCACTTATGGTTGAGTGAAGGATTTGCAACTTATTTAACCGATTTATACGTCCTGGATAAATACGGAGAAGAGGAATTCAATAAGAGGCTTAAAAAAGAACGAAACAAAGCCATTGCGTTTTCAAAGAGAGCGAAAAACCCTGTGGTGGATCCAACCGACAAGTTAATGTCACTGCTCAATGCTTTTTCCTATCAAAAAGGAGCTTGGATATTACATATGTTGCGGCAAAAATTGGGTCCTGTAGTTTTTGAGGATGTCTTGAAAGCTTATTACAAGAAATACCAGTTTTCAAATGCCGACACCGATGATTTTTTCAAAGTGGCGGAAGAAGTTTCGAAAAAAAACCTCCAAAAGTTCAAAGAACAGTGGTTGTATCGCATTGAACATCCAAAATTAAAGATCGGTCATAAAATCAAGGGCAAATCCATTCATCTTACATATGAGCAAAATAACGATGAAATCTTTGAGTTTCCTTTGCAGTTTAGATTTATTGGTAAAAAGCAGTCCGAAACTTTTACCATTGATGTTTGCAAAAAAACGGGGGAATTAAAATATAAAGCTCGATTTAAAATAACAGATATTGAAATTGATCCCAACGTCCATCTATTTTACGAAAGACAATGATGAGCATTATCATTGACAAAAAAATGGCTTATATTTAGACCTTGATTTATAATTGAAAATATTTAAAGACTAAAACTAAACGTATGAAAAATTTTCTTGTAGCACTTGCAATGATTTTCGCAACGACATTCACATTTGCTGATTCTTGGGATAATTTAACAAAAGAACAAGCTGAAGCTGTTGTAAAAGAATTAGAAGAAAACCCTTACATTTTTGATTACTGTGATTGCTGTGATCATGAAGGATCCTACGCAGCTAAAGTAAGACTATTGAAAGTAACGAGTACAGAGATTAAACCATGTGCGTGGGAACCTGAATCTTTTAGTGTAACAGTAGATGTTATTGTTATCGCACATCTTCCATACACCGCTGCTGGACCAGATTTAACTAAAATGACTTCCAACAAAAAGGAAATTGATGTTTATACCATTTCGATGAATTACACTTGGTCATACAATCCAGGTGAAAAATCGGCTGCACCTTTGTATACAACAATTCCTTACGACAAATACGATAGTGATAAAAAAGCGTGTAAAGCATTCTTTAAATACCCTACTTTGGAGCAAGGAAAAGGTATTATTAAAGACGGAAAATATAAATCTTGGTATAAGAAAAAGGTTATTGGTAAATAAGCCACTACTTATTGAAACCGAAATAAAGCTGCTTTATAAGCGGCTTTTTTTTGATCCAAACTTTCGCTTATTATTTCTAAAAATAGATTCACTCAAAAAAAATAGGGATTCCCTAAACAAATTGAAATTGAAATCTTTATCCTTTGTATTTTCGGGCAAGTAATTACCAATAAACTAAAGAAATTATGAAAAAAGTACTTTTATCAGCTGTTGCAGCATCGTTTTTATTAGCTTCTTGTGGTCCAGATATTTGTGACTGTGTTGAAGGAAGAAAAGAAATGAGAGAAAAGCTTAAAGAAGCTGGAGACGACAAAGAAAAAAGAGATGCGATCAAAGAAGAATACAAAGATCTTAAAGAGAAGTGTAAGAAAATGGTCGAAGATGCATCTGACGAAGAAAAAGAGAAAATGAAAGAAGAAGCTAAAAAGTGTTCTGAGTAATTTTCATCTTACATGAAATTTGTAAAAGGCGAGTCAGTGACTCGCCTTTTCTTTTTTATCAAAATAAATACGATCTGACTTAACTGATAGAATTTCCCGATTCACACATCAAAAATCTGTTTGCCTAAAAAAAAAGCTTCATTCCCGAAACAAATTATCCTTGAAGAAGAATAAGCACTACATTTGGCTCAGTTATTTACCAATAAAAAAAAGAAATTATGAAAAAAGTTATTTTATCAGCTGTTGCTGCATCATTTTTGTTAGCTTCATGTGGACCAGACGTATGTGATTGTGTAAACGGATTCAAAGATCTTGAGAAGAAGATGGAAGAAGCTGCTGGAGACGAGGACAAAATGAAAGAAATCGAGAAAGAAGCTAAAGAGCTTGAAGAAAAATGTAAGAAGTTAGAAGAAGGAAAATCTGACGAAGAGAAAAAGAAAATGATGGAAGAAGCTAAGAACTGCTAGTCAGTACTTACTTCCAGATAAAATTAAGGCGGATCTTTGATCCGTCTTTTTTTTGCTCAAAATTTTAACTACATTCAAAAAAATATATAACTCAATTATGAAAAAATTACTGATCCCTGTGCTAAGCGCAGTAATTCTAACCTCATGTGGAGGAGAAGAAGACAAAAAAGATGAAAAGAAAGAATTTACTGTGTGTGACTGTGTCAATGGCGGTAAAGAAATGGGTGAAAAAATGAAAGCGGCCGGAGATGATGAAGAGAAAATGAAGGCCATCAAAGAAGAATATAAAGAACTAGAAGAACATTGCAAAAAATTAGGTGAAGGAAAGTCTGAAGAGGAAATGAAGGCTTTAATGGAAGAGGCAAAGAATTGCTAGGATCTTCTATCCTTATTTTATGTAAGAAGGTGAATCCAGGATTCGCCTTTTTTTATTCTTAATTTTTATCTTTAGTCAAATTTTTCGCATGCGTATTGCTTTCCTTTTATTTCTGCTCATTTTTTCATCCCTTTCTTTTGGTCAAAAAGGAAAACAAACATCCTTATGTGATTGCATAAACATGGATCAGGATGAATTAACTCAAGAATGTAAAGAGATCAAACAAATCTGGAAGGAGCGTTTTGAAGCGGCAGATAATTATACCAAGAATAATATGATAGCCGAGTATCAGGATTGTAAACTTCTTGCCAAGATGGAAAGAGAGCCAAGTCTATGTCTGTGTGTATCGATCGACCCAAAACTTTGGAACAAGGCCTGTAAGCAAATCAAGAAGAAATGGGATAAAGCTTATCAAAAGGCTGACGGAGAGACTAAAAAAGACATGAAGCAGGATATTCTGGACTGCAATACTGAAAAAGTAATTGAGGAAAAACCGAAAAATAAATTAGAAGATGTTTCAGATGAAAACTTTTGTGATTGCATGAGTTTTTATGGAGGTCGTTTTGCTTTACAGATGGCCAATAAACCAAACCAAAAAAAGATTGAGCAATACGATAAAATCAATAAATCGGATAAAAACAGATGCCTATTTGCGATGAGGGACATCAATCTTGGGGAATTGGAAGTCATTGATCGGGCTTCAAAATGTGATGGTTTGGAAAAGTTTTTTGCTGATACCACACATATTTTTTCTGTGCAAAAAAAAGCTGCTGATGGCATCTATAAAGTACTGGACAAATACGACAATAGTCTAGAAGTTTGTTCGTGCATTGAAATCATGAAGCTCGAAAAGAAATTACTGAGCGAAGAAGAATCGCCAAACATTCAGAGAAGACAAAGCATCCAAATGGTCTTTGAAAAGCCGCGACAACTATGTGCTAGCTTAATCAAGAACTTAACAGATGAAGAATTAAAACAATTTGAAGAAAAAGCCAAAAACTGCAAGTAATGAGATACCTTATACTTACCTTGTTCACCCTCCTATCCTACTCGATTTCAGCTCAAATTTTTAATACACTGGAACAAGAAGTTTGTGATTGTATCTGGAGTATGAAAGAAATGGAAACTGAAATGAAAAATGCCGATTCGGATGAAGAACAATTGAAAGCCATCCAAAGAAAATATGAAGGCAAATTGGAGGATTGTGAAAGACTTGGTAAAGACAAAAGTGACGAAGAGTTGAAACTACTAATGGAATACGCAAAGAAATGCGGTGATGAAAGACACACCATCTATCCCAGTTTAGGACTCCCCTCTTTTGAAATTCCTAAAGCCAAAGTAGATTCTTCGGAAGTTTGTTATTGCATTAGCGTGTTCAAATCGATGCAGAGGGACAAGGAAAAGGCTAATGGTAACGAGGAGGTAATAGCTGAAATAAATGAAGCCTACGCCAAAGAAATGGAGTTTTGTGAAAAATTAGATCGAGGATTAAATGACGAAGAACGAAAAAAACTAATGGAGTATGCAAAAAAATGTATGGGCGAGGAAAACAAAAAGAATATTGAAATCGTCGAGGAAGTTGCTGATCCAGATGGGGTCATGACAGAAATGGAAGTTTGCCACTGCATGTCCATGATTTTGGAACAAGAGGAAGAACTCAAAACAGTGAATACAGATGAAGAAAAGGAAAGAATCAAGTCCGAATTCAAAACTAAAGTTGAGCCTTGCGTAAAAAGATTTGAAAAAATGGCTGAAATCAATCAAGAGAAACTCTTTCAATTCATCGAGAATTGCACAAAAAATTTAGAAACGGATGAATAACATCGATTCGATTTCTTTTTATCTTCGGCAAATCAAATTAAGTTCAATGAAAGGAATTTCTGTTATAATAGTTTCAAGTCTCCTGCTTATTTCTTGTTCAGAATCAAAAGAAAAGGGAAAGGACAATTCAGACGAAAAAGAAAACAAATTGACAATTTGCGATTGTGCTCACATGCCACAAGACAAAGCTCCTGATGAGTGCTTCAAACTGAAAGAGGAGTGGGAGAAACAATTTGAAATGGCTGATGTTACTCAGAAAGAAGAGATGACAAAAGAAATGATTGACTGCATGAACAAAAAATAGTTCAATCCCCGCGCTTTCACTTCCAAATACCGTAGTTAAAAATTGATTGTTATTAAGTTGACTATACCAGTTGAATTCTACTTATAATTTGACCTATTTTTACGGGTTATAACCAGAATTATGAGCTTTCAGAAGATCAATCTTTTTATCATTACTGTATTACTTGCTCTTATGGGATTGACTTTTGCCTTTCCTGAAGGTAAAGTTATACTTGCGGGACACGAATTCAAATACCCTAGTTTTGATAAATTCTGGAACAAAAAGAAAGTTGAGCATAAAGACATCTCTGAGGTTGAAGAACAATTTGATGATGAACAATTGGAAGTCAATACGGAATGTGACACCTGTGCTGGTGGACAGTATACTGTTATCGAAACGGAACCAGACAAAATTGAAAAACAACCCGTTCAAGTTCCGATTATAGTCCCTGATGGCTTAAAAGCTCAGTGGAATAACATGTTCAAAAAATTAGCAAATGCTAAAGCGGAAAAAGTTCGTGTCATCCATTATGGAGACTCCCAATTAGAAGGAGATCGAATCACAGGATATATTCGTGAAAAATTACAATCAACATATGGTGGTTATGGCCCTGGATTCGTACCGGTAATGCCAGTATACAACCAGATCGCTGTTAAAATTGAAAATATTGGAGACTGGAAACGAGAAGCCATCTTCGATAAATCTTCAAAAATGGTGGAGGACAAACGATATGGTCTGTGGTGCTCCTATACGACCATGAATAAAATTGTATTGCCTGATTCCCTGCAAGACTCCGTTCAAATTACAGATGGAGCTGAATATGCTGTCAAGATTTCAGCCTCTGGAAGAGCTTTTTCTCATGCTCGGACTTTTTCTGAATTGTCGATTCACTATGGCGATGTGGAGGGTAACTTGACGATAGAAGTCACCCAAGCTGGAGCTCCAATCTACAGTTCGAAATTGGATACAGGTTCTTACTACAAAGAATTGAAAGTAAATCTAGGAAGTACTTCAGATATCATGGTGAACTTTAAAGGAACTGGAAATGCCAAGTTTTTTGGTTTCACTTTTGAAAAAGGTCCGGGAGTCTATATGGATAATGTAGCCATGAGAGGATCGAGTGGAACCATTTTCACGAAAATGAATGGAACCTTATTCTCGCAGATGGGAGCTAGAAGAGATCCGGCACTTGTGATCATGCAATTTGGAGGAAACTCGGTTCCTCATCTAGATAGTCCAGATGGTGCTTACAGCTATGCGAGATGGATGGTTTCTCAGATTAATCGTGTTAAAAGAGCTTGTCCGAATGCCTGTATATTGTTTATTGGTCCGTCCGACATGAGTACCTTAATCGAGGAGGAATATCAATCTTATCCTTATTTGGGAGACATGATCAAAGCTTTAAAAGCCATGTGTTGGAAGCAAAATGTAGCCTACTTCGATCTTTGTGAAACCATGGGAGGATTAAACTCGATGCCTACCTGGGTGGAAAAAGGATATGCAGCCAAGGATTACACACATTTTGCGCCAGCTGGTACGAGAATTGTATCTGAACTATTGTTTAAGGCATTAATAAATAGCAGAAATCCATGAGAAAATTAATTTTTTACATATTCTGCTCGCTAACGACACTTGCTCACACCCAACAATTCGAGGAATGGGAAATTGACACTTCTTGGATGACCAAGTATGACTTCATTCGCTTTGGAGACACGGTTCAGTTTAAAAAATACCAAGACTCTACCAGTTTAGATCCTGTTATCGCAAAAATGGAACGCATTCAAGCTGGAGAAGATGTTCATTTGAATATTTATCACATTGGTGGTAGTCATATCCAAGCTGATGTTTACAGCAATTACATTCGATCTTATTTTCACAATGTCTATCCAGGATGTGGAGGAAATAGAGGTTTCATCTTTCCCTATAAAACAGCAAACACAAACAATCCATTCAACTATCGAGTCACCCTCCATGGTGAATGGGAAGGCGGACGTTGCTCGGTTTTCAAAGATA
>JAUICI010000262.1 GCA_030427935.1 Bacteroidia bacterium
TTGGTTCGAAGCTTTTATTTAGAAAAATATAAATCAGATTTCACTTCCATAGTAGAAATAGACGATGTTGCAATGACGTATCGATTGACGATATATATCAAACCAAAAGGAACATCGAATAAGTTTGCTTACCGAACTATTGCTGTTGTTGTTCCGATGGTTCCATTTGGATATAGTGTAGAATATGATGAACTTGAGCTATAGTTTTTAAATCATTATGCAATCTGATTACATCAAATTATTAAAAAAAGGAACAAGTCAATACCGCGTGCAGAAAGTGGTTTTGTATTTCATTATTGTAGCCGTATTTATAGGTTTTCTTCTGGCTGTTTTTAATGGGGTATTGAAAGAGAATATTGTGATGATCATCATTATTTATGTTTTTTTGGGCTTTTATTATTGGAAGAATCGGGCAGATTTTAAACCATTCAAGTATTGGCAAGATCAATTTGAGAAAACTCCGAAAAACTTCATTTGGGTGAAACCAATAACCATCGAACATACAGCCTATTTTGTTTTCACTTATTCCAAGTCCTATAAATATGAAGTTCTTTTAAAGAATGGTTTGAAGATGACTGTGATGTGTCCAAAAGAGAAAAAAGGACTCTTTAAAAAAATGATTGCAGAATACGCACCACACGCACATTTCGGATATTCTGATGAAATCAATAAAATGTATCGAAAAGACAAAGAGAATTTCTTGAGGAATTTAACTAAATCAGGGCTGTTTCAGTCGGCTAGAGAGTTTATTTGATTCAACCTTATAGTGCTATGAAGTTTGAATGACTTTATGCGATAATGACTTGAATTTTGCAATTCCTATTTGTAGTTTTGAAAACTATGCAATTGAAAACATACTTAACCTACGCAATCACGATTTTACTGGCTTTTTCTTGTCAGGAGGATCATGCTACTTCAGGATCTAAGAAGGAAGAAAGAAAACCTCCGAAAAAAGATATCGTCTACGCAAAAATGAACCCGAAATACAATGGGATGTGGGCAAGTGATTTGTATCTGGATGATGTGAAGAAGAATAAATCTACCCGAACAGCTCAGGAAAAAGGGCATGATTCTTTTTATTGGATTCATGATGACCAGTTGATCTTCTATCTTACGAGTCATGAAGGAACTGCGGATAATAGAATTTTAATGACCAGCGAGACGGAGGGTGAAATTGTGGTTTTGGAAGATTCTTCCTCAACAGAATCCAAAATTCGATTTAAGGGTGAAAAATTGATTGTGAATGGGGAGTCTTTTACTCGAATTGGGGATCATTTTGGAGAATTGGAATCTTTTCTGGTTAAATTCCTGATGCCATCGAAATATGAAGAAGTGGACGGAGAAATAGAACTGAACAAAGGAAAAGTCAGTGGTGCTCCATATTCTTCTTATCATTTTAAATTTGATTATATAGATGCAGGTATGAATATGGATTTAGTCTACTTTAAAATCAAAGGAAAAGACAAGTACGATCAATTCATTTATGATTTCGAAAACGAGAATTTAAAAGTGTATGCTATCAAGTGCATCGAAAAAGACGAACTTGATTCGAGTTTTTGTTTGGTCATCGACAAAGACACGCTTTTTGCTGAATTTAAACCTATTGACTAAACATGCCTAGAAGAAATCAAGAACCCGATATTGTATTAAAGCACCCTGAATATATTTTAATGGGTGGACTTGTGATGGGAGGATTGTTTCGATGGATGCATTGGCCTCATTCCATGCGAATCATGACCGCTTCTTTGGTTGGATTTAGCTTGATCATGTTGATTCGTTTCTACCGTTCAAAAAAGAAAGATTTTTATGATTACCTCGCTATAGTGACACTTGTTGTTGCCACAGTGAATGGGGTAATTGCCATTAATTACATGTCTGCTTCTCCATTGTTTAAGTATTTGGGCATTGGTTGTACCTTACTATGGGTGGGAATCGAATCTTTCAAACAAATGAAAACCGGTAAAATCCGTCGGACTCCATTCCTCATTCTTTTAAAACAAAATTTGTTCACCGTCGCCCTTGCAATTACGGGTATCGGAGTCTTCTTGAAAGTTTTCCACTGGCCAGGTTCCGGACTCTTAATCATCATCGGCATGGGAATAGGAGCTATTTGGGCTGTAAACTCTGGGATGAAGAGATAGGGGATTGGGAATGAGAAATTAAAAATTAATACTTCGACAAAGTTCAGCACAAGAAATGAAAAATTGGTTTGTTGGATTATAGATGAGTTGTTAAGTCCGGATTGCAAATCCGAACTAACGAGTTTGAAATCTTAAATCTGCCCTCTCAAATCCGAAATATAGAATCCATCAAACCAATATTTTTATAACTTTACATTTCACTTATTTACTTGATTATGAAAAGTCTATCAGCAATTTTAATTCTTCTGTTTTTTGTTTCATGCGGATCTGAGAAATCGGACGATGCCTCTAAAAAAGACAAGGAGTCTAAGGAAAATCATGAAGATCATGACCATGGTTCCAGTGATGAAAGCCTACATTTAAATGATGGAAAAAGGTGGAAAGTCAATCCGGAAACGACTGAAGGAGTTGAGAAAATGACTACAAGAATCGGTTCTTTTGATTTAAATGCTCCAACCGAAGAATATCAAATACTTTTTGACTCCCTGGATTCGGATTTCAGATATATTTTCAAAATGTGTTCTGCTGAGGGAGAGGCGCACGATCAACTACATGTGCTGCTATTCCCATTGAGAGGCATGTTCAATAAGCTGAAATCACCGGAAGAAGATGTCCGAAAGAAAGCTTTTGAGAATATTAAAAATCAACTGGTTAAGTATCCGGATTATTTTGAGTCGAATTAGTTTTTTTGAGACTTGAGACTTGAGACTTTAGACTTTAGATTTCAGACTCTAGACTTTAGATTTTTTGAGATCGATTTTTACGCGAGCAGTAAAGTCCGGATTGCTCCCGATAGCTATCCCTTAAACTTGTGATATCTTTATTTGATTGTTAAATCAGAAAGAACCAACCATTGAATGGAG
>JAUICI010000077.1 GCA_030427935.1 Bacteroidia bacterium
TTCGCCAATTTGATCACCATTGCTTCTTTCCAGCTGGCAAATTCGCCTTCAATGATTTTTTCTCTTGCTTCTCTTACTAACCACAAATAGAAAGATAAATTGTGTAAAGTAGCAATTTGAATACCTAGGTATTCATTGGTTACCATCAAATGTCTCAGATAAGCTTTCGAATATTCATGATCCACAAAAGAAGTTCCATTTGGATCTAGCACACTAAAATCATCCTTCCATTTTTGATTTTTAATATTAATGATACCTTCGGATGTAAACAGCATGCCGTGTCTTGCATTTCTTGAAGGCATCACGCAATCAAACATGTCCACTCCGAGCGCAATACACTCCAAAATATTTACTGGAGTTCCAACACCCATTAAATACCTTGGTTTGTCTTCTGGTAAAACGGCACAAACGAGATCAGTCATTTCATATAATTCTTCGTCTGGTTCACCCACAGATAAACCACCAATGGCGTTTCCATCAGCTTCAAACGAGGCAATAACTTCGGCTGATTTCAATCTCAAATCCTTATAAACAGAGCCTTGAATAATCGGGAATAGCGTTTGCTCATAACCGTATTTAGGTTCGGTAGAATTAAAACGATCAAAACATCTTTTCAACCATCGATGGGTCATGTGCATGGAATCTCTGGCGTAATCATATTCACATGGATAAGGCGTACATTCATCAAAAGCCATGATGATATCGGCTCCAATAGATCTTTGAATATCCATTGCAACTTCTGGAGAAAATAAATGATAGGAACCATCAATATGCGATTGAAACTTTACACCTTCTTCTTTAATCTTTCTTTTACCCGAAAGAGAATATACTTGGTAGCCTCCAGAATCGGTCAAAATAGGTCGATCCCATGAGTTGAATTTATGCAATCCACCTGCTTTTTCAAGAACTTCAATTCCAGGTCTCAAATAAAGATGATAGGTGTTGCCCAGAATAATATCGGCATTAACATCCTCTTTTAATTCTCTTTGATGAACCCCTTTTACGGTTCCTTGAGTTCCCACAGGCATGAAGATGGGCGTTTGAATCTTCCCATGATCGGTTGTAATCTCTCCAGCTCGAGCCTTCGACTTGGGGTCTTTGTTTTCTAGTTTGAATTGCATGAGGCAAAGATAATATTTAGTGCTAAGTTGTTAGTGGTATGTGGAAAGTCTTTTTCAGTGTGGGCAAGAGCGAATTCAATTTAAACGGATATAAGCGATTAAAACGGAATTTTGACTCTAGCCTTATCTATATTTGCCAGCAATTAACCACTTAAATCAAATTTCATGACTAAAATTCAAGTTGCGATTTTCGCATGGGGTCTGCTGACCTGTTCGTTTGCAAATGCTCAATATTTGATGCCCGCGCAAGAGACAATTTCCAAAAAGAAGCCTTTGTTTATCCATACGAGTGAAGGAAAGGATATAAAAGCACATTTAAAGATAGCCAAAGTCAAGAAGGGGCTCATCAAATGGCTTAAAATCGAAACGGTAACGGGGGAGGAGTTAAAACTCGCCTCCTCTGAAATTGCTTATATGTATGCTTCTCCTAGAGGTTTTGAGAAGTTTGCGAATAAGATGGACTTTCTCACAGATATTGAGAAATGGGGAGACAAAAACATGAAGTCCGAATATTTGGATCAAGGCTATGGTTATTTTGAACAAGCTCCAGTTATGATTAAAAAAAAGGAAAGAATCTTGCTACTTCAGGTGTTAAACCCTTCATTTAGCAAGCAAGTGAAAGTTTATAATGATCCACTTGCAAAGGAAACTGCCGGTATCGGTGTTGGAGGAGTTGGAGTTGGTGGGAATGCGAAATCTTACTATGTGAAGAAAAAGGAAGATCCAGCGGCACGACTCATCAAAAAGAGCAAGTACAAAAAAGAATTCCAAGAACTGTGGAAGTCCTGCGATAAGGTCTCGACTAGTTTTCCTAAAGCCAATTGGAAAGAGATCCCAAAGCACATTGTGACGTTTACAGAATGCGAATAGGTAAGGCCCTGGCTTTTTTGTCAGGGCTTTTTGATTCTTGTAACTTATCTTTGGGCAAAATTGTTCTAGGAGTTACATGATCAGAATTCTAATTTGTATATGCTTGTTGTCTGGATTGACTTCTTTCGGTCAGAATTTGTCGGTGGGTATCGCATATCAATACCAAAAAGCTTTCGAATGGGAGAAGATGATCAATAATTACAATTCGAATTCCCCTTGGTTAGTCGAAAACCAACCCTATTTAAATGCTTCCGTGAGTACGAATTTGCAATATGTTTTTGACAGCAAAAGTATTTTTCACCATGGAGCTGGATTCAACTATATCTGGAGTCGGAGTTATGCCGATAATGTGGATTCAACGAATCGATTGGATATGCATCAGTTTACTTTGGGCTATATCTTAGAGATCCATAATGAGGAAAAACTTAAAAATTTCTTTTTTGATTTTGGGTTTAATTATAGCTTCATGTTGCTCCCAAGAAAAACGGAGTTTTCAGATCCATTAAAGCAAGATTACAACCGATCAAAAATGGGGTCAGGAGGGAATTTTGATTTCAAGTTTGGTTATAAACTGGCTTTTGGACCTAATGCATGGTTGAGTCCGTTTATAGGTGCCGGTTATACTTATTCTAGGATTGGAGATTTGTGGATTTTCTTTCAAACAGATGGTCTAAACTATCTTGACTATCACTTTGTTTATGCCAAAGTTGGGGTTCAGATTGAGTTTCGTTTGCCAAGAGTGAAAAAGGAAGTAAGAGAGTAAAACAGAGACTTTTGTTATGTTTGACTCGGTTGATTTAATTGAAAAGTCTCGAATTCAGAGTTTTACAATATTCAGAAATCTATTTATATTAGAAAACCAAACATAAAATTAGTGCAATGCGATATCGATGTGAAATTGAAATCAACTTACCGAGAGAAGAAATGATTGCCAAATTGGACAATGCTGAGAACATGTACAAATGGCAAAAAGGATTGATTTCCCATGAATTTTTGGAAGGTGAACCAGGAGCTGAAGGTTCGACCATGAAACTGAACTACCAAATGGGCAAGCGTAAAGTTGAAATGGTGGAGAAAATCACCAAACGTCAATTACCCGATTTGATGGAAATGCAATATGATGCCAAGGGTGTGCATAATGTGGTGGGTAATCAGTTTATTGATCTAGGTAATGGTAAAACCAAGTGGGTAACGGATAACTATTTCAAGATGAAAGGAATGATGAAAGTATTTGCTGTTCTTATGCCGGGAGCTTTTAAAAAGCAATCGATGAAATATCTACAAGATTTTAAGAATTTCGCTGAGAACGGAGTGTCTGTAAATGAAAAATGAAAAATGAAAAATGAAAAATTATTGAGTCTTGTTTTGATTGGGTTAATCTTGGTATTAGCGCAATCGTGTTCGGAAGCTAAGGCTGAAGATGGGGAAGGGAAACCTAAGCAGGTTGAGGAAGTATCGAAAGAGGAGGTTGTTGAGTATGATTCTTTGTTGGCTCAGAAATATGGGGCGGATCAGTATGGGATGAAGAAATATGTGGTGGCTTTTTTGAAGACGGGTCCGAATAGAGAAAAAGATTCGACAAAAAGAGCCGAGTTACAGGCGGCGCATATGGAAAATATTGGACGCTTAGCCAAAGAAGGGAAGTTGGTTTTAGCTGGACCTTTCTTTGGAAGCGGTGAGCTCCGAGGTATCTATATTTTTGATGTCAAAACCATTGAAGAAGCTGAAGCACTTACCAATACGGATCCCGCAATTCAGTCGGGAAGTTTGGTTATGGAACTCAAAGAATGGTATGGATCAGCCGCGTTGATGGGAGTCAATGAAACTCACGATAAAATATCCAAGATTAAAATCTAGAAAATCAGCTCCTCTTCAGGTTTAAAGTCTGACCAATATTTGGCTTTTTTCTCTAGTAATTTGGAGATAAACTTATTGTTCGATTCACGAAAAGCCGAACGATCAAACTTGATGAATTTTCCATCTTCGTAAATGGCAAAATGATCGGTATTGTAAATCACAAGCTTGTAAAATGGAATCACCCAGGAATGATGTGTCGTATTGTTTCTTTTCAAATGCACAATAATCCCTTTCGGTCGAAGTTCGATATTGGCATATTTGGGACCTTGAAATTTTGAAAGATATTCTTTCATGTCTTCACTGCATTGGGAAATCAACATTCGATTCGAACCTGTTCCTCCCATTCTAATGGACTTCATGAAAGAATAGGCATGACCCAATCTCTCATTGATCTTGCGAATGATCTGCTTGTTTTTGATGGATGTGTCGTAAATCATAATTTCATGTGTTTACTATTCTAACAAGAAATTTAGCCCTTTTGTTTCCTGCTTAACTTTTTTTAGGAGAAAATTAACTTTTAATGAAATGGAATAAATGTCTATATTTGCCCTCTTCAAAAGGAAACAGAGAGGTGGCCGAGCGGTTTAAGGCGCACGCCTGGAAAGCGTGTTGGCAGCAATGCCTCGAGGGTTCGAATCCCTTCCTCTCTGCAAAATCATTGTTATAAGCCCTGACAATAAATGTTGGGGCTTTTCTTTTGAAATGGTTTCATGAAAAGGTACTTCGTAAACAAATTTCGACCATTTGTCACATTTTTCAGGTAATTCGCTGAATTCTGAATATATTAGAGACGACTTTGAATTAGCGAGAGCTATGAAGAGTTTAGTTTAGTTGTAAGATGGGAGCACGCAAGTGCTCCCATTTTTATTTGATATCTTTCGAGCAGACACTTTTTCAAGTCGTTTATCACGAAATTTTCAAGGTTCATCACAAAATCGAATCAACTTTAAGTTTCACGATTAGTTTTGTACCATCAAGTAATCAGAGGCAAATCTTTTAGCCTTAAAGTAACAACAAAAGTGGTGGGTCTTCATGGTCCACCACATTCTTTTATAGCCACTAATATTCAAGTTCGATAAGTGTACAATTGTCTTTATCAGCCTGGTTAATCGTGTTTTGATACAAAATGATATTGTTATTGGTTTTAGCTTCAACAAGGTAGTTGGTCGTGGAGTCACCCATTGTAGTATATTCGACCCAAGTTACGGTTGAATCACTGCAGTCATAGGGAAAGGGTATAACAGAATAGATAGAGTTCATTCTAACGGCTTCGAGCTTACCATTAACATAGAAGTTTATTTGGTTGGCACCAGCTCCATTTAAGTTTGTGTAGGTAGGGAATTTATACCAGAATCCTAGTTTGATCAGATAAGTACAGCTTCCATTTTCCTTTTCTGCAAATGTATTGTAATTCGTCGCTCCCGGATCTGTACAGCCGTATTCACAGGAGTTCAAAAGTATCAAAGAGAATAGAATTGAGGCTAGGAATTTCATATAATAAAGATAAAAAAAAGGCCGGGAAATACCCAGCCTTCTTCATATTGAGTTGTTTTTTCGTGTGCTATTCTTTAACGAATTCATTCGTAAGTACGCCTTCTTTGCATCTCGTAAATAGGATGTACTTTCCTTTTGGAAGATCTGATACATTTAATTCAGATTCATTTGTAAATTCTTTCACGACTTTTCCATCCATACCATAGATATACGATCTTCGAATCTCCAATTCCGTTTGAAGATTCAGTACATCCGTAGTTGGGTTCGGGAAAATCTTTAATTCAGCAGACTTAGCTCCCAGGTCTTCAGTGCTCAACGATGGATTGTAAGCATCTTTATAATACACTTCAGTTACTCCTAGTAAATCTTCTTCTTTTACAACCATTACGGGTCCATCTTCCCCAACTGGAATCCATTGATACTCAGTAGTTGTTCGAGCAGGAACTGGTAACCAAAAACCACCGAAACCTCCTACATCTGCATAAAGAGAATCTTCTGCTACCACAATATGCTTCAATTTCAATACGTCATAAGTACCGTGCGGAGTTGTTAAGCTTCCCCAACCTGTTACTTCTGTAGATCTTCTAGAATGGGAGATGTAAATAATATCCTGAATTGGATTCATGTCAACCTTAAAATAGAAAGGTCCTCCCCAAGCATCACCATAATCGATTGGAAACTCGTACCACGTATCCACTGTGTCCATCTGCATTGGAACTGGAAAACCACTAATATCGGCCCCGTATCCCAAATTGGTCATTTCATTTGCATCTAGCTGAAAAAATCCAACCATATTTTCAATTTGAATAGGAAGGAATTGTCCAATCATTCCCATGTCAATCGGCATGTTTACATTGTCTGTGTAGAATTCTGCATTTGAATAAGCAAACTGGTAAGAAAATCCAGCTGAGCTCATGTCGTAATGCGTCACAATTTTCTGACTCACACCATTTAAAGAAGAATAGTCCCAAGTTTGGTTGGCTCCAGTTGGCGTTGGGTCAATCGTGAAATCATCACCAGTCGTGTAATAAATAGAATCAGCAGCACCCATGAAATCCGCATTTGTAAGCGTGATCTGAGCGTTTGTCAAAAGACCGAAACCAAGTCCGGCAAATAGTAGAATTTTTTTCATATTGATTCGAGATTTGTACAAAGATAAGAAAATCAGATTATTTACCTCTTTTCCCAGTAGACCACCATTTTCTCATGTGCAAAGCATCTCTTGCAGGTGTTTTTTGATCTACAATGGAATACTTCGGATAATAGGTGCGATTCATCTCAGGTAATTCCATTTCAATCGATTTACCTTTTCTAAAAACTTGAATTGTCAAAACATCACTTTCAAAATATTGAATCCATTTGTCGAGGTCACCATTTATTTGCATTCCATTTACAGCAACAATTTCATCCTCACGCATGAGTCCGCCGATTTCAGCATTCGATCCAGGCCAAATGGCTTTGATGACAGTATTACCTTTTTCTTCAAGTGTTTTGATTCCGAGTCTTTTCCAGCTCGCTTTATCATTGACTTCAGATTTTAATTCATATCCGATGGTGTCCAGAGCTTCTTCAATGATGGATTCGAAAGAACCCGTTCCAAAAAAGAAATTGTCGAATAGTTCACTTAGATTTTCATCAGCGTATTTTTCTACCAGATTTTGATAGTCCTTGACCGAATAGCCTTTTCCTTTTTGTGCGAAATTTTGATACAAATCAGTCATCACATCATGTAAATTGGCTTTATTGTTTGAATTCTTTCTGATTTTCATGTCGCACACAAAAGCCAGAATAGCCCCTTCATTATAAATCGAAACTTTCCGATTAGGAATTCCAGCCACATAGCCGTCAATCCATGTGTCCCAAGAAGATTCCGCTACGGAATAATTGAATCGACCGAAGTTGTCGAAATGTCTTTGGAAATTCGTTCGAAGTTCTTTGAGGTATCTGTCTAAATCCCAGACCCCTGATTGCATCAAATAGATGTCTCCCATGTAGGTCGTAACACCCTCTGCAACATATCCCAGATGTGAAAAATTCTCTTTCGAATAGTCATAGGGATACATTTCAACAGGACGAATATTCTTGATATTCCAAGTGTGATATAATTCATGTGAAGAAACTCCCAAAAGTTCGTCATAAAAAGAACCCATGATATCATAAGATGGCCCAAGCTGAATGACTGTAGAATATTGGTGTTCCACCCCGTGATAGGCTTTGTAAGGTGCAATTTGAAAAAGAAAAGCATATTCTTTTCCAGTTGGAATGGAGCCAAAATTTTGAATCTGTAAATCCGTAAATTTTTGAAAGTCCGTTTTCAGTTTATTCCAATCCAATTTGCATTCTCCTTGAAACCAAAGGTGAAATAGAACTCCATTTGATTCGTATGTATCATGCTGTAAATTTCCAGAAGCAATAAAAGGAGAATCCACTAAGTCATGATAGGATTCGGTCGCCAAGTGCTCTTCTTTAAATGGCAGGCCACAAGCAATCTCCCAGCCACTTGGAATCGAAAGCTTTAAAAGACAAGCTTCGTCCTCCTTACCTGGAATATAGGCTAGACAGTTAACCGGGTTGACATACAACTGCTCTTGATCAATATAAGTTGAACCTGCATTTAATTCTTGCGCATAATAAGAATAGCCCACATAAATTATTCCTGCTTCATTTTCCACTTGCCAGGAATCTTTATTCAATTTATGGTGATTGAGCGGTTTTCCTTCCTTGTCGAACACTTTAAAACCGTGCACGTTTTTGATGAAATCGCCTATTTCATAACGTCCGGGTCTCCATGTTGGAAATTGAATTTTTGTATTCGTTTCAACTTCAAATTCACATTTAATTTGAATGAATCCGGTTTGTGGGTTGTCGTATATAATTTTGTAGTTCATCTGAGCTTTCTTTTATGACTTCGTCAAAAATAAAGCTTATGAAGGATGAAGGATGAAGAATGAAGGATTTTTTTAATTATTTCCTTTAGAAGATTTAATTATTCGGACCAAGATACTTATGATGCTTTCAATTTCTTTTTGCTCGAGACCTGTGTCAAAATTTAAATTTGAATCATTCATTAAACGAAGCCAAAACTTAGTTTCATTGGCTTCTTTTAAGGCAATACTTAGTTTATGAATGAAGTCCGGTTTACTTTGAGCAAATTGACTTTCGGCAACATTTGCACCAATTGAAGTGCCTGACCTGAGCAATTGTTTAGTGAGAACAAATTCTTTCTCATTTTTTTGAAGAGCTAAAACAAAGTTTACGATTTCAACTGCGAAATTGTAGGTTTTATTGGCGATTAAATTTTCGGTCATAATTTTTTAATCAAAATTGTTAAAAAGATTTTCCCCATAAAAGTTTTAACCGCTTATATCCGATTAACTTTCCTTAATCCTTAATCCTTAATCCTTAATCCTTAATCCTTAATCCTTAATCCTTAATCCTTAATCCTTAATCCTTAATCCTTAATCCTTAATCCTTAATTTTTAATTAAAAAAAAGCCAATCAGATTTCTCCAACTGGCTTTTTAACTACCAACTATTATTATTTACCAAAATTTACAAACCAAAACCGACATAGTCTTTGTTTCCATCTTTGTGGATGACTTCCAAAAGTACGCCGTCTTTGCTGTTGTTTAATATGTTTACAAGTTCTTCCGCAGATTGAATCGGTTTGTTATTGACCTTAGTGATTACAATTCCTTCGTAGAATCCTCGGCTTTTGAATTTACCGAAATCCAATCGTTCGATTTTTACTCCAGATTCAATTTTCAGCTCTTTCTTTTCTTTGGCTGTAAGATCTTCAAAAGTGGCTCCAAGAGCAGATTTCTTGTTCACTTCCGCTTTCGAAATCAGTTTTGTGTCGCCGTTTAAGTCTTTTAAGGTAACTACAATTTCTTTCGGGATTCCACTTCTTTTTAAGTGAACGGTTACTTGATCTCCTGGTCTTTTCTTTCCGATGTATTCTTGCAGTTCGGCTACAGAATTCACTGCTGTTTCATCAATTTTTAGAATTACATCTCCTTCTTTGATTCCAGCTGATTTTGCTGCGCCTTTATCTGTTAATCCACCTACATAAACTCCCTTTTGAGAGCTCAGGTTTTCAGACTTCATCAAATCTGTAGTAATGTTTCGAATGCTTACACCAAGGTAGCCTCTTTGAACCATTCCGTATTCCATCAAGTCGTTTACGACTTTCTTGACTAAGTTGACAGGAACGGCAAAGGAATATCCAGTATAAGAACCTGTATTACTCGCTATGGCAGTATTGATTCCGATAAGTTCACCTTTCGAATTCACGAGTGCTCCACCTGAATTTCCTGGGTTTACCGCTGCGTCTGTCTGTATGAATGATTCAATCGGAATGATATTTCTTTCCGGATTGTATTTGTCTCTTAGAATATTGATGTTTCTTCCTTTCGCTGATACAATTCCCGCTGTAACTGTCGAAGTCAGATTGAAAGGATTTCCTACGGCCAATACCCATTCTCCAATTTCTACGCGATCAGAGTTTCCAACAGGAATGGAAGTAAAATTCGTTCCTTCAACTTTTAATAAAGCGATGTCTGTGGATGGATCGGTTCCGACAACTTCAGCTTTGTAAGTCGTATTGTCGTTTAATGTGATCTTGATTTCCGATGCGTTTTCTACGACGTGATTGTTGGTTACGATATAACCATCATTTGAAATAATTACACCAGATCCAGATGCTTCTCCTTTGAATTCTCTGGATTGAGGACCATAAAAGAATTCTGCAATTGGATCGTGAACTCGAGCCTTTTGAACTACCACGGTTTTGACGTGCACCACTGAGTTGATCGTGTTTTTTGAAGCATCTCTGAAGTCCACATATCCAGCTTCACTAATGTTGTTTACAGTTCGAACATGATTACTGGATTCTTCCATCAACACGCGATTGGATTGCGCTTCTTGGTTTTGTTCGATTGGTTTTGGTTGCATAAAGGATAGGTAAGCTGCAAGTGGAATTATCCCTCCCAATAATCCCACACCTAGGGTTAATCCGATTTTTTTCATTTTCGTTTGCTTAATAGATTAATAAATTCTGTTTTGTTGCTTGCTCCTGATCAGGATCTTCTCCCGAGAAGGAGTACTACTAAATAAACGAGTTTTTGCCTTTTTGTTATCATCGAATCCTGTTAAAAAAAGTTAAGGTCATTTCAATACAATATCCTAGAAACCTCACAGTTGAACTCGAAATGGACCGAATTCATAATTTATAATTCATATTTGATAATTTAAATTGATACCTTCGCATAGTATTCTCAAAATGAATCCGATAGTACGACACATATTGATTTACACGGCTGGACTTGTTTCTGGTGTTTTGCTCACAATTTTAATAGTTAAAATGGTGGGTAGCCAGGAAACGATTGTTGAAAAACCGATCGCCATGAGTAATCCAAAAGAAGTGATTAAAAGAGATACTGTTGAAAAAGTCGTTTACAAAAAGCCGAAGAAGGTCGAAAAGGAACCTTCAACTAATTCGGAAGATTCTCTAAACACGATGGAGATTGATACTTTAATTTATGTTTCGGATTCGACCAAGGATGAAAATATCAATCGGGAAATGTTGATTGCGGTTAGAAACTATACCATTAATGTGTATTCAAAAGACACAAGTAATGCCTTGATTGACAGTTTAGAAAGCTCCATGGGGATAAAAAAGTCTGGAAATAGTGCCACCATTCGTGTGGAGTTCTGGAATTCACCTCTTAATTTTGAGGGATATATTTTAGGAAAAAATGTGGTACGACTTTACGGTGTAAGTGAAGTTGAACGATTAGTGTTTTATCAGATTGATAAGAAGCTATACATGAAAAGGGCGGAAAGTTATTTTACTTTGATTCGTTCTGAAGAATACCACAAATTTGAATTGAGCAAGGAATCGATAAATGATAAACTTCTTCAAATATCAGGGAACGGGTAATGATTTTGTCATGATTGACAATCGTGAATCTGTTTTCGATAATCAAAATATTCAGGAAATTCAGGCCATTTGCGATCGCCGATTTGGGGTAGGTGCGGATGGCTTAATTCTAATTGAGAAATCCGATAAGGCTGATTTTTATGTGAATTATTTCAATGCCGATGGTTCAAAGTCCTTCTGTGGAAATGGTGCGCGCTGTTCTGTGGCTTTTGCCAATCAATTGGGAATCATCGAGAATGAAACCACTTTTGATGCGATTGATGGAATTCATGAAGCGAAAATCAGTGATGGTTTAATCCATTTAAAAATGGGTGATGTCAATGCCGTTGAGGTTGGAGAGAATTATCATTTCATCGATACGGGATCTCCTCATTACATGCGATTTGTGGATGATTTGGATGCTTGGGATATTTATGAGTTTGGCCGAAAAATTCGGTTTTCAGATAAATACAAAGCTGAAGGAACCAATGTGAATCTGATTCAACAAAAAGGCGATCAATTGATTTTGAGAACCTATGAAAGAGGAGTCGAAAATGAAACCTATTCTTGTGGTACTGGAGCAACCGCAGTGGCTTTAGCACATATGTTCATCAATGGGATTCAAGAAGCTACTATTCCGGTGGAAGTTAAAGGAGGCTCATTAAAAATTCAAGCCGAAAGGGAAGGAGAACAATTTAGAAATATCTGGTTGATCGGACCAGGAAAATTTGTTTTCGAGGGAACATGGAATATCTAATTGAAGAAATTCAGGATTTTAAAGGGTTTTATCAGGAAAAGAGCTATTTGGTTCTTTTTCATGTCGATAAACAACCACCACATTTAGGCTTGGTCATTAAAGGAGAGTATTTTTCCTTAAGATATGATAAGCTGCAATTGGGTTTAGATCCAGAAACTATTCTAAAAACCATTGAATCTAAGGCGATTCCGACGCTATTTGTAGAGTTTCAAAATGATTCTGATGCATCAGTAAAAGACTTGTTCTCGAAATACCAATCGATTGAGAGAATCTCTTGTTTGTTCCCCATTCGGGAATACCTTTTTGCGAATTTTTATGAGGATATTCAACTGGTATTCGACCTTTTGGATAAATTGAAGGAAGAAGACCGCATCCTTGCTACATATTGCTTAAATTTGAAAACGGTCTCGGGCACTTATGGAATTCAAAAATATTCCGTGAAAGAAGTTCAAGAAGAGATCAAAAGATTGCAAAAATGATTCAATTAAAATCAGAAAATATTGAGTTAAGGGCGATTGAACCCGAAGATGTAGATTTGCTGTTTCTGTGGGAAAACGATCCTCAAAACTGGCGGGTGAGCGAGACGAAAGCTCCTTTTTCCAGACATGTTTTAATGGAGTTTGCCAAATCCCCTCAGGATATTCACATGTACAAACAAATCCGATTCATGATTTGTACAGAGGGAAAGGCGATAGGTACCATCGACCTTTTTGATTATGATCCAGTGAATCGATCCGTTGGAGTAGGAATTCTGATTCAAAGCGATGCGGACAGAGGTAAGGGGTTTGCAGGTGAAGCTTTGAACATCATTTCAGATTATGGAAAAGATATTTTAAATCTAAAAAACATATTTGCTAGCATGCATGCATCCAATCACATTTCAATGAAATTATTTGAAAAATGTGGGTATGCACTTGTTGGAACAAAAAAGAAAAATTTGTTTTCCCAAGGAGAATGGGAAGATGAGTTGATCTATCAATTAATTCTTGAAAACTAGATGAAGAAGTATATTCTAATTGGAATTTTAGGAGTATTGGCTGTTGGAGGATATTTTGCTTATCCCTATATCTCCTTGTATTTGGCAAGTTCAAAATCGGCCTTGACAATAGAAGATGGTCAGTCAAAAGATGTTTTTATTAAAACAGATGCTGATCTGGAATGGGTTGTGAATTACTTGGATGGCTTAGGTGTTCTGGAGGATAAAGATAAATTCTTGGAATTTGCTGAAAAGAAAAACTTTAAAGGGAAGAATATAGTTCCTGGCAAATATGTGTTGAAAGGAGGAATGTCTTACAATGATTTGATCAATCACTTGAGAGCTGGTAATGGTCGGGAATCTGTGCAAGTGACTTTCAATGGTTGTCGAACGATTTACGACATGGCTGGAAAAGTAGCCAAAAATATCGAAGCCGATTCAGCCGCTATTGCTGAGTATATTTCAAATCCAGAAACCATGGCGAAATATGGTTTTGATGAAAAAACAATTCGAGCTTTATTCATTCCGAATACTTATGAAATGTATTGGGATACGAACGAAAAAGAGTTTGTTGCTCGAATGGCAAAAGAATGGAAGTCATTCTGGAATGCCCGAAGAAAAGCAAAAGCGAAAAAAATTGGCTTAACACAATCACAAGTAGCCACTTTGGCTTCGATTGTGAGGGAAGAGCAGTCTTTATATGAAGATGAATGGAAAAGAATTGCCGGAGTTTACATGAATAGACTAAACATGGGGATGCTTCTGCAAGCTGATCCAACGGTAAAATATTGTTTGGGAGATTTTACGATTAAAAGAATTTACATCAAAGACACCAAGATCGATTGTGAGTACAATACATACAGAAATGCAGGACTTCCTCCAGGACCATTAAATATTCCATCTCCAAAAGGCTTGGATGCCGTTTTGGATTTTGAAGATCATAAATACATTTATTTCTGTGCAAAAGCTGATGGTAGTGGGCGACATGCATTTGCGAAGACATTAGCCCAGCACAATCAAAATGCGGCCGCTTTTCACCGTTATCAAGATCAAATAGGCGTTCATTAATGAGTATTTTAGAAAAAGATAAATCCTTTGTTTGGCATCCATTTACACAATATCAAACAAGTGGAGATCCTTTGGTTATTGTCAAAGGAGAAGATCATTACTTGATCGATGAAGAAGGAAAAAAATATATCGATGCCAATTCTAGCTGGTGGACCAATGTTCACGGACATTCAAATAAGTATTTAGCA
This sequence comes from Bacteroidia bacterium, assembly GCA_030427935.1. Taxonomy (GTDB): domain Bacteria; phylum Bacteroidota; class Bacteroidia; order Flavobacteriales_D; family Crocinitomicaceae; genus JAGQYP01. The sequence continues at coordinate 14,251 of JAUICI010000077.1, forward strand.
GAGAAAGTTTACGAACAGTTTCTCACTTTGGATCATAGTATTTTTGCAGGAGCCACTCACCCAAGAGCAGTTGAGATCTCGGAGCGATTGATTCATTTGTTAAAACGAGATTTCCAAAAAGTATTTTTTTCGGATAATGGTTCCACTTCGACTGAGGTGGCTCTTAAAATGGCCTTTCAGTATTGGTACAATAAAGGCGATTCGAAAAGAAAGCGCATGTTGGCAATAGAAGGGGCTTATCATGGAGATACTTTTGGAGCAATGAGTGTTGGTCAACGCGGTTATTTCAACAAGCCTTTTGAGCATTTGTTTTTTGATGTAGACTTCATACCCTTTCCAACGGAAGACAATGAAGAGGAAGTGATTCAGAAAGTAAAAGAACTGTTTTCTACTGGGGAATTTGCTGGATTCATATTCGAACCCTTGGTTCAAGGGAGTTCTGGTATGCGCATGTATAGTGCGGAAATTCTAGAGAAATTGGTGCGAATTGCCAAAGATCATCAAGTAATTACAATTGCGGATGAGGTTATGACAGGATTTGGTCGAACTGGGAAAATGTTTGCGATAGACCATATTCAGACAAGTCCAGATATCATTTGTTTATCCAAAGGAATTACGGGTGGATCTTTACCCATTGGAATAACGGTGGCTTCTCAAGAGATGTTTGAGGCCTTTTTGGATGAAGATACGACCAAGGCTTTATTGCATGGACATTCTTATACAGGCAATGCTTTGTGTTGTGCGGCAGTTTCAGGTAGTTTAGATTTATTTGAAAGGAAAGCGACCTGGGAAGTTGTGGATTTGATTTCTAAAATGAATGCCGAATTTGTTAAAGAGATTAAAGACCATCCAAAAGTGAGGACAGCCCGTGTTCAAGGAACGATCATGGCATTTGAAGTTGAAACTGGTGGTGCATCCAATTATTTTTCCAATATCAAACAAATGGCTTCGGAGTTTTTCCTGGATAATGGGATTCATTTGAGGCCTCTTGGAAATGTCATCTTTTTAAATCCGCCATATACGATTAATAAGGAAGATTTGGATTATGTTTATTCCAAAATGCGTGAGTTCTTAAATGAAAAAATGTGAGCCGATACCGACTCACACTTTTCGCTACTTCGAGAATTTCTCAATGATTCCATAAATCAAAAAGAGGTATCCCGGTCCCGCTAAAACATTTATCCAAAAACTGGATGCCGTATTAGGGATTAAGGTAAATAATAGGATTAAAGAGCTGATGGTGATTGCTCCACCAAGCAAGGGATCTTTCCACGAAGCAAGTAATCCGGTAAACACGCCAATCGGAAAAAAGAAAAATGCGATCAAATCTTTCGATGTTACGTTTACCAAGGACAGTGGCGATATCACGTGTGCTCCAACGAAATAAAGAATGAATACTATGCTCAATGCGCTCCATAATCTTGCTGACCATAATAAAGGATTCATGATTATTGATTATTTAAAATTTTAAGGTCACGTGTGTTCTTCTGAATTGCCACGGCAGCAAATAATGCTAGAACAAATGACATGGCATAAAATCCTTTTTCGCTCAACCATAGATCAGCATTGCGAAGACCGATACCTAATAAGACTAGAGAGGTAATGGTCGTGAACCAACTAATACCATAGTAGATGTCCGTTACCGGGATTCCTTCAGCTTTATCCCGCACACATTTCTGGACAGAAATAGCTGAGAAGATACCGAAGAGAATGAGGGTAAAGTAATAACCTTTTTCATTCAGTAGCATATTTGAATTCCAAAGTCCAATGCAGTATGAGATCAATCCGATCCCTAAAGCAAGCCAAGAGGCACCAATGAATGCCGGTGTAGGTCGAACTCCCAAATCATCTTCTTTAGGAGTTTTGCTTTCAGTTCTTGTAATCACTGTTTTTACAGTTTTTGTTTCTGGATTTTTCATTTCCTCGTTCATCATAATTTTTGTTTTTAAATGATGGACCAAAGTTGGCGGATTCCTTTCTTGTGGAGAATTCAAAAAATCAACTTATATTACGATATAAAAAATTATTTATATTTAATTAAGTATTAATAAAAGAAGTAAATAGGTTTTAAATATTACGATATAAATGGAGTTAAAAGATCTCATTTTTTTATTATCTAGTGAAGAAAAGAATGCATTTACAGCATTTTTAAGTGAGAGAAATAGGCGAAAATCAATCCGAAATATTGACCTATTTAAGGCTTATTTATCCAATAATGAGGACAAGATAAAATCAGAAATTGGCCCAAATGCCTTTGGGGTTTTAAAAAAGCGATTAAAAGACGCCTTGATTGATTTTTTAGGTCAGCATAGAATCTGGAAAGAAAGAAAAGAGGAAGTTGCTATTTATCAGTATATGAGTATTGGTAAAAGGCTGATTGAAGAGGGGAGAGGCAAGTCGGGTTATAAGTTTCTAAAAAGAGCAGAAAACTTGGCTTTGGAGGAAGAGCATTGGACTTATTTGAACGAGTTGTATCATATTTATATCGAGTTTTCCAATCATCCTTTGTCTCCGAAACTGGATGAACTCATGGCGAAGCATCAA
>JAUICI010000263.1 GCA_030427935.1 Bacteroidia bacterium
AAATAGATAGTTTGATCTACACAATGGACAATCGATTCTTTCGAATAGCATGCCACCTCCGCAGGGTGATCGACTGTGCTCTCCCATAACGTAATACTCTCTTATCTCTTTTCTTTCTTTTTCTGATTGCTTGATCTTCTTTTCTATGATTTCAGCAACTTGTGGGTTTTTATGAAGGAAATTATCCAGTTTTTCTTTCAAGAAATCCATGACAAAAGCTCTCATCGACTTACCTCCTGGCTCAATCTCAAGCGAACCCAACTTGGTTTTTGTTTGAGACTCAAAAACGGGTTCAATAACCTTAACCGATATCGCAGCAACGATAGACTGCCGAATATCTACAGCGTCATAATTCTTTCCGTAAAAGTCTTTGATCACTTTTGCAACAGCTTCCCTAAATGCTGACTGATGTGTCCCTCCTTGAGTGGTATGCTGACCATTTACAAATGAAGAATAATCCTCTCCATATTGTCTGGCATGCGTAAAGGCAACTTCAATATCTTCTCCTTCCAAATGTATGATTGGATATAAAGGATCGGAATCCATTTCCGACTCCAATAAATCCAGCAAACCATTTTTGGAATGAAATCGATTCCCATTGTAATAAATAGAAAGACCTCTATTCAAATAGCAGTAATTCCAGAACAATTTTTCCAGATAAGGAAGCTTAAACTGATAGTTTTTAAATATTGTACTATCCGGCCTAAACTCTACATAAGTACCGTTTTTCTCCTCTGTTTTCTGAACTTTGGAATCGTCAGATATATCTCCTCTGACAAAAGCAGCCTCTTTCAACTCACCTTCCCTAACAGAGTAAACTTTAAAATGCTCGGACAATGCGTTCACAGCTTTTGTACCTACACCGTTTAGTCCAACTGACTTTTTAAATGCTTTGGAATCGTATTTTCCACCGGTATTGATTTTCGACACACAATCGATTACTTTACCTAAAGGAATACCACGTCCAAAATCTCGAACAGAAACTAAACCGTCCTTAATTTTTACTTCAATCTTCTTACCATGACCCATGACATATTCATCGATACAATTATCCATGACTTCCTTTACCAAAATGTAAATTCCATCATCACTGGACGAACCGTCTCCTAATTTTCCGATATACATACCCGGACGCATCCTGATATGCTCTTTCCAATCAAGTGAACGAATATTGTCTTCGGTATACTTTACTTCTTCTGCCATAAACTAAGATTATCAGTGGATTTCAGAGAAAAACAAATATAACTAAAGAGAAGGGAAAACGTTTTTGAAACACTAGAATCTTATCAACGATTTTTAGTGAAAAAGTTGATAACTCAAGAACTTAGATCCAAATTGACCTATTTTATCCCTCTTTCATTCTTGATGATCTCATAAGCCTCTTGAACCTTTTGGAATTTTTCCTTAGCTCCCTTTTGAAACTCCTCACCCATCTGAGCAATTTTATCTGGATGATATTTTACGGCCATTTTTCGATAGGCTTTCTTCACTTCAGCATCCGTCGCTGTTTGATCAATTTCTAAGATTTTATAGGCCGAAACAGGATCTTTGTAAAACATGGCCTTGATCGACTCAAACTCTCGTTGTCCTAAACCTAAACCATTTGAAATTCGCTGAATAATATTCAACTCCTCCTTACTGACACTGCCATCCGCCATGGCAATCCCAAATAAATAGTGAAGTAATTGCAATCTCACTTCCGGAGACATCACCATCTTTATATCACCGCAAACCTGCTCCAAAGAATAATCTTTGCCCAGCACCTCTTTGAGCTTCTGCAAATGAACCCCAGCCTTATGCTCCCCGAATTGCTGCAAAAGAAATCGTTTCACATAACTCAGCTCCGATTTTACCACTTTCCCATCAGCTTTCATCACTGAAGCCGATAAAATGATTAATCCAAATGCAAAATCATCTTGCGAAATTCGTGGTCGAAAAAACTGACTATTCGACTGACCATAAGGATTTCCTCCTCGTGCATCTCCATAAGAATAGGAACGATCTCCTGATTGTACTCGAACAGAAAGATTGTCAATAAAGGATCCTATAAAAAAACCAATTAATGCTGCCCAAAAACTCCCACCTGTAATGAATAACATCACGATAGGGAAAATAAACTTATAAAATCCTCTCATTTAGTCATTTTTTCGATCAAAAATAATACATTTACAAACCAAATCTATTTATGCTAGAACCTTTTGAAATAGAGTATCCTGCGATTTCTTCCGGTCCGGTCTATAATTTCATGACGGACGAAGAGGTTGAATATGAGGTTAGATTTGCCCGGAAAAAGGAGAATCTACTACATGTTACAATCGCTTTTGGGGTCCTTAACGATGAATATGAGGGCGAAGAATATGTGATCACCAATAAAGGTGACCATTATCGCGTCATGGCTACTATTGTTAAAATCATCCGAACCTACATGGAACACCACCCCAATGTTCGAATCATGGAATTTACAGGTGTACCTGTACCGGGCGAATCAGAAAGAGAAGAAACCAAAAGGTTGAAACTCTATGTCCGATACCTACCGGAAATTTTCGATACCAATGAATGGGAATTCATCCCAAATGGTAACCACATGATTTGTAAAAGAACGAATTTGCGTTAAATCAAAAAGAATGGTCAAGAAAACCTCCTGACCATCCCATCCGCATTCTTATTTGATCATTTCTATACTTCTATTCACAAAGTCGGTCAACTCTTTTCCTTTCAACATATTCTGGTTAAGTAGTGCCAGATTATAAAGGTATTGAGCTGTTTCTTTTTTAGAACTTTCATCTCCGCCTTCGGCTAATTTATTAGCAACGATCGGATGGTTCGTATTGACAACTACATTTACAGAATCCGGAAACTCGCCCATGCTCATTCCTTGTAGTGCCTGCATTTCTTTCATTCGACGCATAAACTCCGGGCGCGTAATGACTACTGGCTGGTCTTCAGGCGTCAGTGGTTTCAGGAGTACCGAACTACCAGAGGCCAGGCTCAATCCTTC
>JAUICI010000264.1 GCA_030427935.1 Bacteroidia bacterium
GATTGAAGTTCATCCAGATCCAAGTGTGGCCAAATCAGATGCAAGTCAGCAATTGGATCATGCGCAGTTTGCAGATTTATTGAAGTCGTTACCTCCTGTTGCGGAAGCGGTAGGTAGAAAAATTGTATAGTCGGTTGTCTCGACTCGCGCTCGACAACCTCAATTAGAAACTAAACATTTAATTCATGAATTATTTAGATCAGAATATTGCTTTTTTAATTTCGAGTGGAGATTTAAATGAATCTCACAATGATTTGAAAAATAATTCATTAGGATTAATTTCTATTTCTGAATCTACTGGGTATTCAATAGACGATTTGGTTTATAAAAATCTTGCTGTTGCCGCGAAAAACAAGGACATCAAATTGATCATTTTGGACATCGATGGCGTCATGACAGATGGTGGAATGTACTACACCGAAAATGGTGACCAAATGAAAAAGTACAACACCAAAGATGGAATGGCGATTATTGGTTTAACCAAAAAAGGCATGCAATTCGGCATCATTTCTTCTGGTTTTAAGGCTGAAATGGTGAAAGCAAGAGGAGAATTACTGGGAATCCAGCGAATCTATGTTGGAAGAGATCCAAAAATGGGCATTTTGCAGTCGTGGTTAGACGAGATGCATATAAGCATGGAAAATGTCGCTTATGTTGGAGACGACATCAATGATCTTGAAATCATGAAGGTTTGCGGACTTTCTGCCTGCCCTAAAAATGCTGTTAAAGCCATTCGTGAAATTGCCGACATCATTCTACCAAAAAATGGTGGAGACGCTTGTGTGAGGGAGTTTTTGGATGGTTATATTCAAATTGATTAATACTTCGAATTGTAAAACTCGTTTATGAAAACCTATCTCAACTTTTTTATCCTAATTTCTACATTCTTATTACTTTCTTGTAATCAAAAAACTAATCAATCAACTGTTTCTACTTATGGTGTAGAACCCTACTACTTTCCGATTTTTGACTTTTCGATACCGTCTGTTTATGTCTATAAACTTTCTGAAAGTGGAGAATATCAATACCTTAAAATGCATTTTGATGAAGAAAAATCCATCTTTAACACCAAAGTCTATAACAATGACAAGGTTTTAGTCGAAAATTCCGATGAATATATTGATCGAAATGGAGCTCACTTCACAAAGTACGAAGTCATTCAAAACAATGACACCATCGATGCAAAACTAATTGCTACTGATGTTTTCAAATGGAATATTAGAAATGTGGATCAATTGACCTGGCACATTGACTATAAGATTGCTGACAAAAGAATTCAAATAATCAAACAAAGAGTAATTGAGGAATGGAATTACAATGTAGAGTTTAATGATTCAACCTACAACACTTGTGTTTTCAGAGACAAATACAAAATAATAGAGGAAGAGAACGGCAATGAAAGTATCTATAAATTTGATCAGATAACTTATTATGCCAAAGGTATTGGAATCCTTAATTATACCAGAAAATATTCAGATGGAGACTTAAAAATAACGCTAGTAAAAATTATTAGCGAAGAAGAGTTTAATCAACTTTAATCTCAATTTTAAAGAGTTTCAAAGAGACAACCGTCCTCATAAACCCAACTCTTAAAAATTTTTCAAATCCACACATCCTCAAATTAGCACATTAACACTATATTAGTTTCTGTATGAAATTTGGGGTTCTAAAGCGTAAAAAATTCTGGTGGTGGTTTGTCTCAATCACGATCTTCACTCCTATCCTATTGTTTGGGATTCTTTTACTTATCGTTTATTTCAATCAGGATGCCATTATTCAGAATGAGATCAACAAAATGAATAAGCACCACTCGGGTAAGATCATTGTTGGCGATACCCATCTTGCTCCTTTCGAAAACTTTCCATTTATCTCAATTAAGGTGGATGATGTAAGAATTCTTGAATCCAAAGATGATGATGCAGCCGTTATTCTTGACGTAGAAGACATTTATGTCGGATTCAATATTTGGGATATTGTAAAAGGCGATTATGACATTCAGTCTTTAGTTGTAGAAAATGGTTTTTTTAATATCATCATGCATGAGGACGGGACAACCAATCTAGAAAATGCATTAGCCACCTCAGAAGAAGCTTCGGATGAAGAACCGCCTAATGTTCACTTGAAAGAAATAGAATTACGCGACTTGGATATTCATCAGTATAATGAGTCCACTAAAATGGATATCGAACTTTATGTTAACAATGCTTTAGGTGGCTTTGAAACCGTTGATGGAGAAATCAATACGCATGTAGACATGAATTTTGTCTTGAATGTTTTTGATGACGGCGATACAACCTACATACACGATAAAGAATTTGAAGTGCATACAGATCTGCAGGTTTCGGAAACAGGTAATGTCATTATCCAACCTTCCAAGATCCGAATGGAACATGGAGATTTTGATGTGGAAGGATTTATTGATGTACCAAACGAAATGATGATTGACTTGTCGATTACAGGAACGAAACCTAATTTCGACATGCTGATTTCTTTTGCTCCTCATGATTTAATCCCAGTTCTAGAACGTTACAATAATGCAGGAGACATCTTTTTCGAGGCTTTTATTCAGGGACCTACCGAAAATGGACAAATGCCTTATATCAGTGTTGATTTCGGTGCTAAAGAAGCCTTCTTAGAAAATACGATCAAAGAAAAAATAATTGACGAAGTAGCTTTTGAAGGGCATTTTTCCAATGGAGCTGAGAAAAACATGAAAACCATGGAGTTTTCTCTTAAAGGCATGCATGCGAAGCTCGAATCTGGAGAATTTAACGGGTCCGTTTTCGTCAAAAACTTTGAAGAACCTGATGTTCAAATGGAACTAGATGCGGATTTCGATCTGGAATTTCTAGCTGATTTCTTTGAGTTGGATAATATCCAAGATATTCATGGGGCAATTGAGCTTCACATGAGGTTTCATGACATTATTGATCTTGATAATCCGGGCAAAGCGCTAGAAGACCTGAATCAATCTTATTATAGCGAGCTCAA
>JAUICI010000078.1 GCA_030427935.1 Bacteroidia bacterium
GGCTCTGAGCAAAGAGGCGTTCAATTGGCTAAATCTGCTGATGATATCAAAACAATCGCAACCAATTTATTGGGAAATACTTTGGTAACTATTCAAACTGGTCCAGAAGGAAAGGTTGTAAACAAGGTCTTGATAGCTGAGGACGTATATTATCCAGGAGAAACAGAAACTTCTGAGATTTACATGTCAATACTTCTAGACAGAGCAAAAGGTTGCAATGTGATCATGGCTTCTACTGAAGGTGGAATGGATATAGAAGAGGTTGCTGAACACAGCCCAGAGAAAATCATCAAAGAATGGATTGATCCAACTGTGGGACTTCAAGGTTTTCAGGCTAGAAAAGTAGCTAACAAACTTGGGCTAACTGGTCTTGCAAACAAAGAAATGGTTAAGTTCATTTTCAGTCTATACAAGGCTTATGAGGCTACCGACTCTTCCATGTTTGAGATCAACCCGGTCTTAAAAACTTCAGATAATTTAATTTTAGCAGTTGATGCAAAAGTAAACTTAGACGACAACGCATTGTTCCGTCACAAGGATCTTTTAGAGCTTCGCGACATTGCTGAAGAAGACCCAATGGAGTACGAAGCTTCGCAAAATGACCTTAATTACGTCAAATTGGACGGAAACGTAGGTTGTATGGTAAATGGTGCTGGTCTTGCAATGGCAACAATGGACATTATTAAGCTTTCAGGTGGAAATCCGGCTAACTTCCTTGATGTTGGAGGTACAGCTGACGCAGAAAGAGTTGAAAAAGCATTTAAGATTATCCTTAAAGACCCAGGTGTAAAAGCGATTTTGATCAATATCTTCGGTGGTATCGTTAGATGTGACCGAGTAGCCCAAGGAGTTGTTGATGCATACAAGAACATGGGTGAAATTCCAGTTCCTATCATCGTCAGACTTCAAGGAACAAATGCTGAAGAAGCTAAAAAATTAATCGATGAGTCTGGACTGAACGTGCACTCAGCAGTTCTTCTTCAAGAAGCTGCCGATAAAGTATCAGAGGTTCTTGCTTAATTAAATACAATATTTCAATAGGAAGGCTACTCGTTTTGGGTAGCCTTTTTTATTTTTTCTATTTTTGCACAAATTTATTTGAATGATCATATACAAAACTCCGGAAGAAATTGAATTGATGCGAGAAGCTGCTTTAGTGGTTTCAAAAACATTAGGTGAGGTCGCTAAAGAAGTAAAACCAGGTGTTACACCACTTCAATTAGATAAAATAGCTGAAACTTGCATCAGAGATCAAGGTGCTATTCCAGGGTTTTTAGGTCTATATGATTTTCCAAACACTTTATGTACCTCTGTAAATGAACAAGTCGTTCATGGAATCCCTACAAATACGCCTCTTGAGGAGGGAGACATTATTTCGGTAGACTGTGGTGCAATTCTAAACGAGTTTTATGGTGATCATGCCTACACATTTGAAGTAGGAGAAGTCGACCCAGAAATCAGAAAATTATTGGAAGTAACCAAAGAATGTCTTGAACTCGGAATCTCCGAAACTAAAGTAGGAAATCGAATATCTGATATTGGTTTTGCCATACAGCAGCATGCCGAAAAACATGGATACGGTGTGGTAAGAGAGCTTGTTGGGCATGGAATAGGAAAAACCATGCACGAGGATCCACAAGTGCCTAATTACGGACGCAGAGGACGTGGTAAGAAAATTAAAAATGGTCTTACAATAGCCATCGAACCCATGATAAATATGGGTACCGAAAGAGTAAACCAACTTTCTGATAATTGGACCATAGTAACAGCCGATGGAAAACCTAGTGCACATTTTGAGCACGATGTTGCGGTTGTAGACGGACACGCAATTAAACTTTCTACATTCGACTATATTTACGAAGCTTTGGGAATCAAAAAATGATCCTTGAAGAGAAAATAGTCAGATATGTCATACTGGCTTCCATCTTCTATGGATTATTCAATTTAATTGGACAATTCGGTAGTTTCCTCTCCCCTTTTATTTTTGATTATGCTGCAGTTTCCTTACTTGCTGTTGTATTTGCCGTTAAAAACAGAAAAGAAAAGAATATATGGACATTCATTCTTCTTACTCTTGGAATCATAGGTATAACGGTATCATCGGGTCAGTTCATTTATCTAATCAATCTCTTCGCAAAAGGAAAAGTAGAGATTCATATACCTGAATGGATTATAGCTTTATCCAATATCTTATTATGGGCTAGCTTAGGAATACAACTAATTCAATTAATCAAACTGAACTCAGATAAAATTGCAAAGTATTTAGCCTCTCTTGTATTTGTTTCATTAGTCCTTTTCATTGTTTCTAAAGAGCTTCATTTTGAAATTTCTTGGCTGATCCAACTCCTCTTATTTTATGGTTTCTTTTTATTGGTTTTTATACCCAAATTGAAATACAATAATAGCTTTTATTTATCTGGTTTAATTCTACTTCTTATAGCATCACTAGAAGTATTGAGGTTAATTTCAATTCTATATTTAAAGGCATAAAAAAAGGTCTCCGTAAAACGAAGACCTTTCTATCATAAAGCTAAAGCTCTCTATTTCCTTATCAAATGGACAAAACCTTGTCCCTCGAAAACTGTTCCATTCTGAGCGACAGCCCTATAGATAAAGTTGTAAACTCCATCTGAACATTGTTTTCCAGTATTCATATTCGTTCCATCCCAAGTATCATTTGGTGTGGTAAATTCAAAAACTTGGTTCCCCCATCTATTAAAGAAGGTAGCCTCCAATTCGGACAACCCATTAGCAGGGAAGAAGAATAAATCATTTACACCATCTTCATTTGGACTAAAGACATTCGGCACATCTATACTTGGTACAGGGAACACCGTAATATCTTGGCAAAGCGTATCATAACATTCAAAATCATTTGCAACGATCAAACAGATTGCATAATCATCATCGTTTATGAATGTTGTATCAAACGCCGGTTGTAAAGAATCGTATCCAATAATAAATGAATTTGAACTAGAACCATTGTTTACAGAGAAATACTGCCAAGTATTAGTTACTCTATCAGAAGAATTATCTGTAATGGTAACTGTTACTGGCGCTGTACCTTGTAAAGGTGTAGCTGTAAAATCAGCAACAGGATTTAAAGAATCTACATAGATTGAATCCGAAACTGTACATCCTTCAGCATCAGTTGCAATCAAGGTATACCAACCTGGCTCTCTGTTTCCTACTGTATTAGTATTCACAGTATCTGTAGCTCCTAACCAAGAATAAGTTATTGTTCCAGTTCCACCAGTAGCTGTTCCAGAAATCGTTCCAGAACCAGGGTAAATTCCATTTCCTCTACAATAAGATGGCAAACTAGATATCGTCTGAATCTCTAATAATGGAGGGTTTGAAATATTAAACTGTTGCTCTGATTCACAAGCATTATCATCAAAAATCTGTACCGTATGCGAACCTGCAAAAAGGTTATTTACTGGATTCGTATTTACCGGATTGGAATTGTTTGTTTGCCAGAAAATAGTTGTAGGCCCCTGAGCACCATGAATCGTTTGAACCCACGCATAACCAGTACTATCACCGTGACAAACCGCATCTTTAATCACTAACTCAAACCATAAAGAGTCAGGCTGATCCAATGTAGTTGTAATCGAATCCATACAACCATTATCATCTGTAACATACAGGGTATAATCTCCTGCTGTTAAAAATTCAGCAGCTGAATTATTTCTTGTAGGGTCGTGAGACCAAGAGTAAGTATATGGAGTTGCTCCTCCAGTTACACTAGTATTAATCGATCCATCATTTTCTCCAAAACAAGTTGGATCATTTTGTGCTTGAATTACGGGAATCAATGGATCCGGAGCTCCAATTGAAATTGGAACGGTTACATCACATCCAAAGTCATCTGAGAACTGAATATTATGAATTCCAGCACATAAATTATCTAAAGTCAAGTTCACATTCGCTGAAGGAAGTGTAACTCCAGAAACCGGCGTACCATTCAAAGTAATCGCATTGATAACTGCTCCATCTGGATTTAACGATCCATCAACTGGAGTAGCAGAAATTGTAGCTTCTCCATCACATGTACCTGGACAAGACTCAGCGATTTCCGCAGTAACTTGAGTTAAAATAAAGTGGTTAGTCGAACCAATCGTTGTATCTCCTTGAACCACACATCCATTTCCATCTTCAACTAAAAAGCTTACTGCGTCACCCGCAAACAAACTCGAAAGTGTTGAAGGCGAAGCTCCACCACCAGCTGAAGGTGCTGTATAAGTAATTGTGTAAGCTCCAACAGTTCCTGAACCAGTCACCGTAATATCTCCGTTATTCGTAGCGGATGTACCACAAGTAGACCCCGGTGTAATAGACACAGAATAAGTTGGCGCATCAAAAGTAGCCGTAAAGGTTTGCTGACAACCGTTTGCATCAGTTACTGTAATACTTGCTACATCTCCGTCTGACAATCCAGTTACCGTTACAGTTCCATTATGTGGAGCAGAGTTAGAAGACAATACACCAGAACCAACGTTAGTGATGATATAATTTCCTCCTTCAATTGCAGGAAGGCCTCCACTGATCGTGAACTCTATTCCGTTTCCAGCTAGTGTTCCATCACATGAGATTCCATCTGTTGCTTGAATTGGACAAGTAAAAGTTAATTTGAATGCAGCAGCTGTATCCAAATCATAACAACCATTACCGTTTTTGTCATAATGAGCGGATCCATTCACATCCCCAGTAGTTAAACCATCATCACCTGGAGTTGGAACAATCCAATATTTCCCACATCCAAAATTGTCGAAAATATAGTTACCTGCCCCATTAGTTTCTCCATACTGATCTCCTACTTTAATATGTTGTAATCCTAAGAAACCTGGGTCATTTGATGGATCTAAGGAAACTGGTTCCGCATCATAAATAAGATACATCATTTCTGCATTCCAAACACCATCACCCGGAGGGTTTGGAATCGTATCATTTGGTAAAGTATAATCCAATTGAGAGATCATATTAAAATCATCTCCTGGACAAAGAATCGCCTCTGTACCTTGAATAAAGTTTCCATTTACTTGGTAAACAAATGTTCCTGCATCAGCAACACAAGGGTCTGGAGTTACAATGGAACAATCAGTCTCTCCTGTACTGTTTCCGTTAAGGGTCAAATCAATATTTTGAACCGAATTTGCATAATTCGTAATCAACATAACATAAACCTCTCCTACTTGGGCATTTGGAATTACTGGGTTTTCATTATTCGTTGGTGAATAAGAGCAGTCTATTTCTGGCGCTTGAGGTGAAACACCCATCTGTCCACAAAGAGATTGAGCCGTTGCCAAGTCAGCAAAAGGACCCCAAATGATAAAATCAATGTCTTGTGGTGCAAATAATTGCATATCTAACAATCCTGCTTGAGAAATCTCAAAATAATACCAAGTAGGGTTCGGACTCGTAAACAAACATCCATAGTCATTATTTGGATCCTGAATAGAAGCTGCCGGCACATTCGATTGGGCTTGAAAATTCAAACCAACGTCTGTACAAATCGGGTCCATGTCTGCACATGTTGTGTTTTGCTGACCAAAAAGTGTCAGCCCTATTGTTGATACGGCGATTATCGATAATAATTTTTTCATAATAATTCTTATTTGCTCTCTAATTGCTTAATTCTTTTTCTCACTTCAGCTCTAGTCTTTTCAGCATTTTTAAACCATCCTGCTTCCTGAGCTTTCTTCATCTCTTCTGGGTTAGATCTGATCCATGCCTCTTTCTTATCTAAAGCATTAAGCAAATCTCTTTTAGCCTGCAGTTCTTTTCTTTCGGCTTCAGTTAATCTACCGTTGATTTCGGTGTTATTTTTTTTGGTGTTTGTTACCCCATTTTGAGCTATTGCTCCTGAGATAAATGATCCAAAAATTAGTGCGGTTATAAACAGTCTCTTCATAACTTTAATTGTGTTTAATAAAAAAACGTTGAGTTGTAGATGAAAGTTGCTTGTGAAAAGTAAATAAGCTGAAATAAATGTCAATTTCTTAACAATTGGTCTTCATTTCGTTTATTTTCACAACCTGAAAATACAAAAAAAAGCGGAAGTTACACCTCCGCTTTTTAATTATTTCTTCAATTGATTGGATAAAACCGTTAGATTTCAAATATTAATTGTAACGACAATATCAAACCCCTAAACCTATTGCACCAACTGCTTCTGTGATGGTTTGAATTTGGTTAGAACAATGCCATCAACTGCTGCCTCGTATTCTTCCATTGTAGGAGTTCTTCCTAGAATTGTTGATAATACAACCACAGGAGTCGAAGACAATAAAGACTCCCCTTTTTTCTCTTCGGAATCTTTTACAACTCTTCCTTGGAAAAGTCTTGTAGAGGTAGCCATAACGGTATCTCCTGGTTCTGCTTTTTCCTGATTACCCATGCACAAATTACATCCTGGGCGCTCTAAATACAACATGTTCTCATACTTTGTACGCGCAGTATCTTTTGGATTGTCATCATTAAAAACGAAACCAGAATATTTTTCTAATACAGCCCAATCTCCTTCGGCTTTTAATTCATCTACAATATTATATGTTGGAGGAGCAACTACTAAAGGAGCTTTAAACTCTACCTTCCCTTGTTGCTTCTCTATATTCTTTAACATTTGAGCCAAAATTTGCATATCTCCTTTGTGAATCATGCAGGACCCCACAAATCCAAGATCAACTTTCTTTGTACCTCCGTAATAAGATAATGGTCGAATGGTATCGTGTGTATACCTTCTTGAAGGGTCATCATTATTAACATCTGGATCAGCGATCATCGGTTCCGCAATCTCATCCAAGTCGATTACAACCTCAGCATAATACTTCGCGTTAGAATCCGGTCTAAGAGCTGGTTTTTCCCCAGACTTAATTTCAGCAATCCTTTTATTTGCTTTTTCAACTAAGCCTTTTAGAACTTGCTTTTCATTATCCATTCCTTTATTAATCATGATCTGGATACGATCTCTAGCAATCTCCAATGATTCGATTAATGTTTCATCCTCTGAAATACAAATAGATGCTTTCGCTTTCATTTCAGCCGTCCAATCTGTAAAAGTGAAAGCTTGATCTGAAGTCAAGGTACCAATGTGAACTTCAATAATTCTACCTTGGAATACATTCTCTCCTCCGAATTGTTTCAACATTTGTTGCTGTGTTGCATGCACAACATCACGGAAGTCCATGAAGCTTCTCATGTCTCCCTTAAATGTAACTTTAACTGATTCTGGAATTGGCATGGTTGCTTCCCCTGTTGCTAATGCCAAGGCCACTGTTCCGGAATCCGCTCCAAAAGCAATTCCCTTCGACATTCTCGTATGTGAATCTCCACCAATAATAACATCCCAATCATCTACTGCAAGATCATTCAATACTTTATGAATCACGTCAGTCATTGCATGATACTTCCCTTTTGGATCACGACCTGTGATTAATCCAAAATCATTCATGAATTTCATCAATCTCGGAATATTCGCTTTGGACTTATCATCCCAGACAGATGCCGTATGACATCCAGATTGGTATCCAGCGTCAACAATTGGAGAAATAACCGTAGCAGCCATCATCTCTAATTCTTGTGATGTCATTAAACCAGTTGTATCTTGAGATCCGACGATGTTTACTTCAACTCTAACATTAGATCCCGTATGAAGTGTTTTACCTGGTGTTGTTCCCACTGCATTTTTATTGAAAATCTTTTCTACTGCAGTTAACCCTTGCCCCTCAATTGAAATCTCTTTCGAAGGCGCATAAACCTGAGGCACATCAATTCCAAGTGCTTTACAGGCAAAAGTTTGTAATTTCTTACCAAAGACAACGGCATATGAACCCCCAGCTTTGATAAACTCCATTTTCTGAGGTGTTAATGCTGTAGAAATATCTTTTAGCTCTTTGTCTCCGTTGTATAATTTCTTTTCTTTTGTATTGATCGTCAAAACAGTTCCCGTTTCAACAGAATAAACCTGCTCCAAAACTGGCTCTCCATCTTCATCATAAACGGTCTTTCCATCTGCGTCTTTCTTTTTCACCCAGTTTTTCAAGTCAATACCGATTCCACCGGTTACCCCAACAGTTGTTAGGAAAATCGGAGCAATACCATTTGTACCAGCAATAACTGGAGCAATATTTATAAAAGGCACATATGGACTAGATGGAATACCCGTCCAAAGAGCTACATTATTCACTCCTGACATTCTAGATGATCCAACTCCCATAGTTCCTTTTTCTGCAATAAGCATGATTCTTTTATCAGGATGTTGCTCCTTAAGGGCCAATACTTCTTTTTGCATTTCTTTGTTATGCTCAAATATCGATTGTCCATGTAACTCGCGATCTGATCTAGAATGGGCATCTGCTCCTGGAGAAAGTAAATCTGTAGAAATATCTCCAACTCCCGCAACATAAGTGACAACTTCAATCTTCTCTTCTACTTCCGGAAGTTTCGTGAAAAATTCCGCTTGTGCGTAAGACTCGATTATTTCTTTTGCAATCGAACTTCCAGCTTTGTAAGCCGATTCTAATCTTTCCGTATCCGCTTCGTAAAGAAACACCTGAGTCTTTAAAACTTTAGCAGCTTTTTCTGCTATTGCCTCATCGGCACCCAAAGCAAGATCTAAAAGAACTTCTATTGAGGGGCCTCCTTTCATGTGAGACAATTGTTCAAAAGCAAAATCTTGTGAAATTTCTTCTACAGTTGACTGACCTAAAATAATCTCTTTTAGAAATTTTGCTTTTACTCCAGCCGCACTAGTTGTACCAGGTAAAGTATTATAGATAAAGAATTTCAGAGAATCTTCTCGATCCGGATTGTTTGGATCTTTGATTTGATTAATAATTTCACTTAATAAATCTGCACCATCAATTGGTTTTGGATGAAGTCCCTGACCTTTTCTTGTCTCAATTTCTTTTAAATAATCCTGATACATTCCCATAATAGAATTCTTTATAACGTTATTATCTGAACTTTTAGTAAATATTCTTGTTTTCCCTGTATACAGAGGTTCGCGAATTTAATTATTTCGTGGTTCAATTAAAAGCTAAAGTGTAAGAAATTCAATGGCTTTTCGACTAAACTACAGTATTCAATAAACTACAACAAAGGAAATATGTTTAAACTAATTTTCATTTTATTCGGATTACTCGCTTTCTATCAACCTCAGCAATCTGAGAAAAACAAACTACCTATAAAGAAAAGAGTCATCAAAAGCGATGCGACATGGAAAAACATATTGACTCATGATCAATACAGAATCGCCCGACTAAAACAAACTGAACGCCCTTATTCTTCAAGCCTTAATCTCAATTATCGAAAAGGGATATTTTACTGTGTTGCATGTAATAATGTCTTATTCAGCTCTAAGCATAAGTTTAATTCGGGAACGGGTTGGCCGAGTTTTTATGATTTACCTTCAGACACAAGTGTTTACGTGAAAAAGGACTTTTCCTTAGGGTCGATTCGAGATGAATTACTCTGCATGAAATGCGATGCTCATCTTGGACACGTATTTGATGACGGTCCAAAACCTACTGGCAAGCGCTACTGTATTAATGGGACAGTTTTAAATTTTAAAAAGGATGAATAATTATTTGATAATACTAACTTTACTTTTTACCAGCGCGAGTTGCTCTGGTCAAGAATCAAAAATAAAAATGGATAATACAGATAAAAAGAATTTGGAGACTGCTACTTTCGGTGCAGGATGCTTTTGGTGTGTCGAAGCTATTTTTCAAGATGTTAAAGGTGTGTATTCTGTGAAACCTGGATATACTGGAGGACATGTTAAAAACCCTAGTTACAAGGAAGTTTGTACTGGAAATACAGGACATGCGGAAGTTGCTCAAATTAAATATGACCCTAATGAGGTTTCTTTTGACAAATTATTGGAAATCTTCTGGTATACACACGATCCAACAACCTTGAACAAACAGGGAGGAGATGTTGGAACTCAATATAGATCTGCTGTCTTTTATCATAATGAAGAACAAAAAAATAAAGCAAATGCCTACAAAGCAAAGTTAGAGGAATTGAAGGTTTATCCGGATCCAATTGTAACAGAAATAACAGAATTCGACGTTTTTTATGAAGCCGAAGATTATCACAACGATTATTATTCAAACAACCCTGAACAGGGATATTGTAAGATGGTAATCAAACCCAAAGTTGAAAAGTTTAAAAAAGCTTTTGAGAAAGAACTAAAATAAAAAAAGCCCAAACAATTGTTAGGGCTTTTTTAATCTATATAACAATGAATTTAAACAATCATTTTAACTGGATTCTCAAGTAAATCCTTAAGCGTTTGTAAGAATTCAGAACCTACTGCTCCATCAACTACTCTGTGGTCACAAGATAAGCTCAACATCATTACATTCCCTGGTACAATTTCTCCATTTTTAACTACAGGAGTTTGCTTGATTCTTCCAACAGAAAGTATACATCCATTTGGAGGATTAATGATGGAAGTAAAATCTTCAATTCCATACATACCAAGATTCGAAACAGCAAAAGTCCCACCTTGCATTTCTTCTGGCATGATTTTCTTCTCCCTTGCTCTGGACGCCAAATTTTTAATCTCCGCACCAATTTGGGCAATTCCTTTTGAATCCGTATATCTAACCACTGGAACGACTAAGCCATCTTCCACAGCAACAGCAACTCCAACATGAATATGATCATTGTATCGAATAAAGTCACCCATCCAATCCGCATTCACTTTCGGGTGTTTTCTTAATGCAGAAGCCACAGCCTTAATCACCATGTCATTAAAGCTAATCTTAACATCACCATTCGCATTAATTGCTTTTCGAGCTGCAATGGCGTTATCCATATCCACTTCCATTTTCAAATAGAAATGTGGAGCAGAGAACTTGGATGCTGATAATGCTTTAGCAATGGCTTTTCTCATTTGAGAGTTTGGAACATCCGTAAACGATTCTTGTCCGACAGGAGCACCAAAAGAAACTGAACCACCTACTGCCGCAGGCTGGAAATTTTCCACATCACGCTTTACAACCCTTCCTCCTTCTCCAGAACCAGGGATCTGTGCGATATTAAAACCTTTCTCTTCGGCCATTTTCTTAGCCAATGGCGAAGCAAACACTCTTCCATTTCCAGAATTTACTGGTGGAGCCGCTGCGGTTGCAACAGACTCTAAAACAGGTGCGGGCTCTGGAGTTGGTTTCGCTCTTGAAGACTCATCGACCTCAGGTTTTGGGCTAGGCTCTTCTGCCTTTTCCTCTACCGGTGCATTGGAAGAAGCCTCTTTCAATAAATCATCGATATTCTCCCCTTTTTCACCAATTACTGCAAGTACAGCATTAACCGGTGCAGCACCACCTTTTTCGACTCCAACATGAAGTAAGACACCATCGTAGAATGATTCAAACTCCATTGTCGCTTTATCCGTTTCGATCTCTGCAAGAATATCTCCTTCAGCAACCGTATCTCCAACTTTCACATGCCATTCAGCTACGACTCCTTCTGTCATCGTATCCGAAAGCTTAGGCATTAATATAATTTCAGCCATTTTTTATTACTTGTCTTATTAGTCAATAAACTCATTAACGTAAGGATAATCATCCTGTACATAAACATCTTTATACAATTCATCGGCAGTAGGATCAGCTGATTCTTCAGCAAATTTAACCGCTTCCGCAACCTCGTTTTTCGCCCAATCCTGAATATCCGTAATTTGCTTTTCAGTCAGTAATTTATTTGTTCTGATTGTATTTAAAACTTTTTCAATTGGGTCTTCATCTTGATATTTTTTGACCTCATCTTTAGTCCTATATTTCTGAGGGTCAGACATTGAATGTCCTTTATATCGATAAGTTCTGATATCTAACAATACTGGTCCATCCCCTTTTCTTGCCTTTTTACAAGCTTCTTCAATTGCCTCATGAACCGACTCTACTGTCATACCATCAACAACCATAGAAGGCATTTCGTAAGAATCACCTAGTTTAGATAGATCCGTCACGTTAGATGTTCTTTCTACTGAAGTCCCCATGGCATAATTATTATTCTCCACGATAAAGATTGCAGGAATCTTCCATGTCATTGCCATATTGAATGTTTCATGCAAAGCTCCTTGTCTTGCTGCACCATCTCCAAACGAAACAAAAGTAACCGAGTCATTTCCTTTGTATTTATCCGCAAATGCAACTCCAGCCCCCATAGGTATTTGCGCTCCAACTATACCATGACCACCCATGAAATTCACTTCTTTATCAAAGAAGTGCATAGAGCCACCCTTACCTTTCGAGCATCCAGTAATTCTTCCGTACAATTCTGCCATCAATTTCCTTGGATCAGTTCCCATTGCAATTGGATGTCCATGAGATCGATAAGCTGTCATGTGCTTATCATATTTTTTGCAAGCTGATACAGTTCCACATACTACTGCTTCCTGACCAATATACAAATGGCAAAAACCACCAAACTTTTGTTGGATGTAAAGCTTAGATGCCGTCTCTTCAAATTTTCGAATCAGCAACATCGATTTATACCATTGAACATACTGCTCTTTTGAGTACTTCAATTTGGATTTGGTCGACTTAGTTGTAGTCGACTTTCTTTTCGTCGTAGTTTTCGCTTTTGTTGTGGTTTTTCCTGCCATAGCTTACTATATTTTCGTCAGAGAGCAAATATATAATATTTTTATTTGAGCCTTCATGTTTGATTACATTAAATCAAAGGAATCATTCGAAAAATAAAAGGGTAACAATTCCTTCACAGATTCAACTCGATAAAATCCTTTCTCCAAGCTACCAAAAACAACTTCAATATCAGCATCTTGTCTAGATTCAAACTCAATCATCACCTGCCTACAATTTCCACATGGAGATATAAATGGAATCTCTTTTTTTCCTGATTTAAATCCTCTTACAATAATTGTTTTGATTTTTTTACTCACGTAGTTTGACCCAAAGGTTGTAAGTAAATTTACTTCCGCACATACCCCACTTGGGAATGCTAAATTTTCTTGATTTCCAGCAAAAATTATTTGATCATCATCCAATATTGCAGCAGCTATTACTTTCACACCGGAATAAGGAGAATAAGAAAGCTCGAATCGTTCCTCGCATTCATGAATAGCTTGAAACAAGAGACTATCTTTTATTTCATTAAGATTTAATAAACTTTTCTCAGAACTCATTGAAGTTTCATGTAAGTGGATATGAATAAACGACAATAAGCAAGAAAAGTTTGTCTAACAGGGATTTATTTAATCAATAAAACTGTACAATAGGTTTTTATCCCTTCTCCTCTGCCTAAATAGCCCATCTTTTCATTCGTCTTTGCTTTGAGTGAAATCTGGTCGGGTTCTAGCTTCATTACTTCACCTAATTTTTCTCTGATTGCATTAAAATAGGGATTCAATTTTGGAGATTCTAAGACGATCGTACAGTCTATATTATTAATCTTATACGATTTTTGACTCATCATTTGGATCGTTTTCTTCAATAATTCGATTGAAGAAATATTCTTGTATTTTGGATCTGTATCTGGAAAATGCGTACCGATATCTCCAATATTAAGCGCACCCAAAATGGCATCAATAATGGCATGAATTAAAACATCTGCATCGGAATGACCAACAGTTCCGAATTCGGAATCAATTTTGACCCCACCCAAAATTAAATCATGAGATGAATCTAAACGATGAACATCAATTCCAAAGCCGATTCTTAGGTTCATATTCGAGCTATTCTCTTCCGTCCTCGTCCTTGTTCTTACGAAGCTGACCTTTGTTAAATTTAAAGCTCAATGTAAATCGAATTGTATTCGCCAAAGGACTGTTTTGCGTTAATGAGGCTAAGTAAGAAAAATCAACCCCGAATACTTTATAGTGAAGTCCAACTCCAAAAGTCAAAAATTGTCTAGCTCCTTTCGACGGGTGTTCATAGAAAAACCCTGTTCTGAAAGCAAAAATATCTCGGTACCAATACTCTAGACCTAAAGCGATATTTACTTCTCTTAATTCTTCCAAGGAACGTGAACCGCTTTTGATTTGTTCTGTACCATCTTCATTATAAAGAGTGGCTCCATTCTCATCAATTAAAGCTTGTCCTGGTGCGTCTCCAAATGATTGAAAAATACCTTTTGCAACTCCCACATTTGGATCTTTTCCAGCGATGATTCCAATCGTTGTGTCTCCATTTTCATAACGCTCCCCATATCTTGGTGGAGTTGGCACCATTAATTTATTAATATCAAAAGCTGTAGAAAGTGAGTTGTAATCATCAAAGAATACTTTTAAAGCACCACCAATTCGCATGTTAGTTGGCAAGAAGTCTGCATTTGAAGTTTCGGTATACTTGATTTTATTTCCAATATTTGAGAATGTTATACCTGCACTTACAACTGCTTTTTTGTCTCCTAGCTTAATTGCTTCATCATAATATATGAAAGAAACATCTGCAGCACCCGCAATACCAGCTTTCGTATTCGCTCCTACTACACTTACTCCTCCTGTTAGGTTGGAGTAGATAAAACTTCCATTTAGACCTAGGGCAAACTTCTCACTTAACTTAAAAGAATAAGCCAATTGCAGTGCGAATTCGTTCGGAACAAAATTTCGAATTGTATTACCTGTAATATCAGTAAAAGTAATTTCTCCTAGTGAAAAGTATCTCAAAGAACCACCTATGGTGTGCCTTTTCCCAATCTTTGTATAACCTGCCAAATAAGATAAATGAATATCATTCGTTAATTGTCTCAACCACGGAGAATAAGAAAGTGCAATCTCAAAATTTGGTTTTGCAAATGCCAATTTCGCCGTATTCCAGTAAATAGAATTTGCATCAGGAGATAATCCTAACCCAGCATCCCCCATTGCGCCTGATCTTGAGTCAGGTGTAATCAACATAAAAGGTACCGCAGTTGTAATTGTATTTAGCTGGACATCTTTCGCTTTTTCTTTTTGAGTCGGGTTGTTTCCTTGTGCTTTTAAGCCTGAAACAGCCACTAAAAAAGCAATTATTAAAAGTAACTTATTCATTTCGTTTTCTTATGGTTCCCATGATAGGGGCAACAAATTTAGACTAATCAATTCAAATTAACAATAGTAGTCAGCAGGATAAACGCTCCCAAAAAAAGAATATTGTATTTGTCCTTAGTTTAAGATTACTAATTTTTCAGTTTTCTCAACTTTCTGACCATCAGGCGCGGTTACAGAAACAATATATATATAAACTCCTTTAGCTAAAACATCACCAAAGTCATCTCGTCCATCCCAGTGAATTCCTTCAACTCTAAAACCTTCGGTATTCACTAGTTGATTGATTGTTTTTACTAGTTTACCCGAAACAGTGAAAATCTGAATTTGAGTTTCTAAAAACTGACAATGCTGATTGTGTTCGAAGAAAAACTCAGTTGAAGTACTGAATGGATTCGGATAATTCAACACATGATTTAGAGCTAAATTCTCATCCTTGGCAACAACAAATTCGATGCTTCCATCGGAAGAATTATTATGTACATCCCAAATCTTAACTGTAAGCGTGTGATTTCCTTCCTCCAAATCGGCAATTGGATAATTTACTTTTCCTGATCTATAGGAATCCAAATCAGATGAATAAAAATCATTTAGAATAACCGGATTCTGAGTATTCCCGTCTAGAATCAAAGTAATATCGTGTCCAATTCCATTTCCAACCGTATTAATTCCAGAACTATCAAATACACTGACAATCAATACAGGATCCTGATCCGTAACTCCTCCATTCACAAAATTTTCATCATTCAGGTACAAAGTGATTTCTGGACCAACATCATCGAGTGTTGCAGAAGTATCGATACCTCCAATGATCAAATCGTAGTCATCTCCATAACTATCAATACTATCATTATCTGCATAAAATGAAATCTTTCCATTCCCGAAATTATAATTGATGTCCTTCGGAACAATAAATTCAAAACTAAAATCTCCATTTGTGACGGTTGCAGCTCCTTTGTATAAAACATTGTTTCTAACCTGGAAACTAGTTGCGTTATCCTCTGAAGTTTGACCCAATGTGGTAATTGTCTTTTCTTTATCAAAAACAGTTGGAAATACAATTCCATTATAGAAGGTTTGCTTCACACCTGAATTATCCTCCAAGTGACCTGTAATACGAACATGAGAAAGTGCTTTTAAAGTATCCATCATCCCTGTGGAAATTGCTACTCCATTTATAGAATCCGCCACCACCCGGAATTCTGGTATTGCTAGTCTTAATCCAGGATCCCCAACCGTCATGAAACAACGATAATTATCACTACCACTGGCTGTCAAAATCTTAGTTTCTTTCATGATTTGCCCAAAAGTTTTCGGAGATCCATCAGTCTCTCTAGTCAAGATTGAAAACATCAAGTTTCTGTTCAAAATATCATTGGTGTTAAATGTTATCGGTCTTGTAGTAGAAAATAAAGCGATAGCTCCTCCGGTTCCAATTAAATTCATCACCTCTCCAGCAGAATACCTCTCTGGGTCATCAAAACGAGTAAACTCACAAGTAGCTGAAATAAAGAGCATGAGTTTGTTGATATTGTCCCACGCTTCTATCTGCGGAATGGTCACAATTCTCTCCGAAGCTAGCCCCTGTTCACCACCATGCCCACAATAATTGGCAATCAA
>JAUICI010000079.1 GCA_030427935.1 Bacteroidia bacterium
GGTTGTGCGGCTGTTCAGGCAACAAATGACATTACAATCAATGATTTACCAACAGCCACTATTTCAGGTGGAGGAACGGTATGTCAGGGAGAACCACTCCCAGATGTACAATTTGATTTTACAGGATCTGGAGATTGGACTTTAAATTATACCATCGACTTTGGTTCAAGTGTTTTGGCTACTACTACAAATCCTCATATAATTTTAGGCGCTTCGGCTGGAACTTATACTCTTGTGGATGTAACGGATAATGTAACGGGTTGTTCAAATACAGCTGCAGGTTCTGTGGATGTGATTGTTAACCCAACACCAGATGTGATTTTACCAGCAAATCTAGTTCATTGTCATGGCGATTTAGTTCCAGTGCCAGGCTTTACAAGTTCATTCCCAGGGACGACGTTTGACTGGACCAATATTGGGGTAGACGTGGGAGTTGGAACAAATGGATCAGGAAACATAGGAACATTTGCTGGGAATAATACTGGGGTGTTCCCAGAGATTGCCATCATCGAAGTGATTCCAACATTAAATGGTTGTGTAGGAAACCCTCAACAATTCACAATTACTGTAAACCCTCTTCCAGTGATTGATGTGAATGTTGATGTACCACCTTCATGTTTGCCTGCGAATGCCATATTCACGAATAATGGATCTTTCGTAAGTAGTTGTTTATGGTCTTTTGGTGATGGAACAACTTCAACTGATTGTGGATTAACTTCACATACTTATACTTCTGATGGATGTTATGATGTTTCATTAACTGTAACAGATGACGTAGGATGTTCTTCGTCTGAGACTTATCCACAATTCGTTTGTTTGGAGCCAAACCCAATTGCAAACTTTGTATTTGATCCTTCGGTTACAGATATTTCCTACACAACAATAGACTTCCAGAATCTATCGGAAAATGCGACTTCTTATACATGGGATTTTGGAGACAATACGGCCGGTAGTAATGCAGAACATCCATCACATATCTACCCAGATGTGCCAGATGAATACATTATTACATTAGTTGCTGAGAATGATCTGGGATGTACAGATACTGCAGTTTCAAAAATTGTAATTCGGGATATTCTACTGTATTGGGTTCCGAATACATTTACACCAGATAATGACGAATTTAATCAAACGTTCAAGCCAATTTTCACTTCTGGCTTTGATCCTCAAGATTATACTTTACTAATCTTTAATAGATGGGGAGAAGTAGTATTTGAATCGCACAATACAGATGTAGGTTGGGATGGGACTTACGTTGGAAGTCTGGTTCAAGATGGGGTATACGTTTGGAAGATTGAGTTCAAAGAAACCATGACCGACAAGCGACATACCAAGTTAGGACATGTCACTTTAATTCGATAATGATAATTAAGGAGGGTTAAGCCCTCCTTTTTTCTTGTAACAAATCACACCAAAATCGTGAAATATTATTTTTACCTTTGCCCCGGTCGAATATAAACTATGAGAAATGAATTTAGTTAAAGAAGGCATAAATATTGATACTATATTGAACCAATTGGGTGTGGAGCAATCGAATAGCGGAGCTTCAACTGGAAATCATTGGTTTACAACAAGAGGAGAAAAAATTGATTCGATCTCACCTGTGAATGGAGAATTAATTGGATCTGTGAATGCCTGCTCTGAAGCTGATTATGAAGCTTGTATTCTGAAAGCTCAAGAGGCTTTTAAAGAATGGAGAACGATTCCAGCACCAAAAAGAGGCGAGGTTGTGAGACAATTAGGAAACAGACTAAGAGAACTAAAAGAACCTTTAGGTCAATTGGTTTCTTACGAGATGGGTAAATCACTTCAAGAAGGTTTAGGAGAGGTACAGGAGATGATTGATATCTGTGATTTTGCAGTTGGTCTATCAAGACAACTTCATGGATTCACAATGCACTCGGAAAGACCAGGTCATAGAATGTATGAACAATATCATCCGCTTGGAATAGTCGGAATCATTTCTGCATTTAATTTCCCTGTGGCAGTTTGGAACTGGAACACGGCTTTAGCATGGGTTTGTGGAGATGTTTGTATCTGGAAACCATCAGAAAAAACACCATTGACTGCAATTGCTTGTCAGAAAATTACAGCAGAGGTTTTTGCTGCTAATGATGTGCCGGAAGGAGTATCTTGCCTTGTAATCGGAGATGCTGAAATCGGTAAAGTAATGGCAAATGATAAAAGAGTTCCTTTAGTTTCAGCTACTGGTTCAACTAGAATGGGTAAATCTGTTGGAGAAGCAGTAGGAAGAAGATTAGGAAAGTCTCTTTTAGAATTAGGAGGAAACAATGCTATTATCATAACAGATACGGCAGATCTTAAAATGGTGGTTCCTGGGGCAGTATTTGGTGCAGTTGGAACTTGCGGACAAAGATGTACATCTACAAGAAGATTGATTATTCATGATAGTGTGTATGACTCAGTAATCAATGCCATCACTAATGCATATGGACAATTGAAAATCGGAAATCCATTGGATGAATCCAATCACGTTGGACCCTTAATTGATAAGGATGCTGTAAATGCTTACTTAACTTCTATCGAAAAAGCAAAAGCGGAAGGTGGAAAAGTATTGGTAGAAGGAGGTGTTTTAGAAGGTGAGGAATATGGTTCTGGATGCTACGTGAAACCATGTATTATTGAAGTTGAGAATTCTTTCGAAATTGTTCAGCATGAAACTTTTGCTCCAATTCTATATGTGATGAAATATTCTGGAGAAGTTCAAAAAGCAATTGCTATGCAAAATGATGTTCCTCAAGGATTGTCGTCTGCAATCATGACGAACAACCTAAGAGAATCGGAAGCATTCTTGTCGCATGCCGGTTCCGATTGCGGAATCGCAAATGTGAATATTGGAACTTCTGGAGCTGAGATTGGAGGAGCTTTCGGTGGAGAGAAAGAAACTGGTGGAGGAAGAGAGTCAGGTTCTGATGCATGGAAATTCTACATGAGAAGACAAACAAATACAATCAATTATACTACAGAGCTTCCATTAGCTCAAGGAATTAAATTTGATCTGTAAGAGTGATAAAATACAATAGAAGAGGCGGACAGAAATGTTCGCCTTTTTTTTGCAAGAATTTTCCGAAACTCAACTTAGAACTTAGAACCCACTAACTACCCCTGATCACTTTTCAACCACTCAGCATAAGAAGTAGTGGTCTCTTTCAATTTCACTTTGACCAACTCGATGTCTTCAGTAAAATGAGGAATTAAATGTTGTACGAATTCATGAAGCAAGTTCTCGCAAGTGGGCTGAAAATCTTTAAGATATAACCGTTCTTTATGAGGCCAGTGCTCAGCATTGGTTAAATAAGAAGAGTTTTTATGCAAAACTAAACTGTGATCATATTTGTCAATGATTTCAGAATGTACAATCTTTTTTAAATCACTAAAATCCATGACCATCCCAGAATCACTTTCTTTGGATGATCCCTTAGGAGTTCCAGCTATTGTCACAGATAAATGATAAGTATGACCATGAAGATGTTTGCATTTGCCATCATGATGATCCAAAGCATGACCCATTTCGAAATTAAAGTCTTTCGTTACTCTAATCTTCATCTTCAATCTCTTTGTCTTCTAATTTTAACCTAGGCAATCTTATTTTTTCCTTTACAACAAAAGCCGTGGGAAATATGCCCAATAAATTCTGCTTGAAATTTTCGGCGTCAATCTCTGTTCTAAAGTCACCTACTTTGATTCTGTAATTAGGGGCTTTATACTGCACGTAACAACCAACTTCATGACCATATCGAGTTTTAAACTTGGCTTTTTCTCGATCCGTGTTTTCTTTACTTTTATCAAAGAAAATTTGTACGCGATAACCTAGAATTTTTTCATTATCTGGTCCCGGTTCAGCTACATATTTGATTAGTCCGTTTACACGCTGATCAACAGATATCTTTGCATGACCCGTTTTCGAATTCCCAAAGAATAATTTTCGTTTCGAAGTATCTCCTTTTTCAACTTGATGTCCCTTGTTGGTATTCATTAACATCCAGTCATCCTCTTCTTGTGCAAAAAGCAAAGATGAAAATAGGAAAAGACCTATATACAGTAAGCATTTCATTGTGTATCCTATTGTTTTCAGATCAAAAGTAGAAAAAATTATGCCGAATTGATTTTTTTTGAGATTTATTAACAGCCAGATTCTAGCCGCGAATATGATTTTAGCCTAAGTCTTTAATTGTCATAAAATTGTCATAGAAGTGTCAAAATAATGTTATTTAGAATGATTATAAATTAGCTTTTAACCCCTTATTTTTCTTTGTCATAATTATGTCAGAATCGAGAATATTCTAAATTTGCCCGAGGTAAAAAGACTATTTTGTAGTACCCTTACGAAAAGAAATTGCAAATGAAATTAAGTAAATCATTGATTTTGAGAAATATAAGAAATCTGTTTCTCTCTTTCTCTTTGTCTGTACTTGCGATTGGATCTGTACACGCTCAAGACGGAAAGAAATTGTTTGAAACAAACTGTGCGGCTTGTCACAAAGTAGAAGGGAATTCTACTGGTCCTCAGTTAAAAGGAGCTAAGGCTAAATGGGAAGCGGAAGCAACGGAGACGGATATCTATACCTGGGTTAAGAACTGGGAGAACGCGGTTGCAACAGGTGATGGTTATGCTACTGCCATGGCAGCATCAAGACCAGATAAGATGTCGAAGTTTGGATTCTTAAGCAATGAAGATATTGATGCAATTTTCGAATATGTAGAGTCTGATCAAGACCCAACAGGTCCTAAGGGAGATGCAATGGCAGATTGTTACGTGGATCTTGAAAAGCAAAAATTAGAAGAAGAAGCGAATGCCAGTACAAACTGGGTTTGGTATATTCTAGCTGTGTTTTTCATCGTCGTTATTGTAGCGGTTGGTGGATTAAGAAAGCAGTTGGTTAATGCAAACAGAGTAAAAGAAGGAAACGATGTGCTTCCTGAACAATCGAGAGGAGAAGTTCTTAGAGGTTGGGCTTGGAGAAATAGAAAAGTAGTTTCTGTTCTTGGTGTTGTTTCATTCCTTACGATTTTGGTGTTTATCGTAAATGCTTTGAATATGATTGGTGTATATCCAAACTATAAACCAGAGCAACCAATCAAAATGTTCTCGCACAAGTTGCATGCAGGTTGTGATGAGATTTCATGTCAGTATTGTCACAATACAGTTGAGAAATCCAGAACTGCTGGTATTCCAACAGTTAACGTATGTATGAACTGTCACAAGTCTATTGATGGTCACACAGAGCAAGGAAAGAAAGACGTTCAAAAAATTAGAGAACATGCCGGATGGGATGGGGATCAGTTTGCGTATGTGAACGAAGGTGCGCCAATCGTTTGGAATAAAGTACATGTTCTTCCTGATCACGTTTATTTCTCGCATCAACAACACGTTAAAGTTGGCGGAATCGATTGTAAGCAGTGTCATGGTGATATGACAAAAGAAACAATCGCGCGAATTGTTCCAGTTGAAGAATTGAACAAAATCGAAGGAAACGTTAAGTTGACTAGACCTACGCTTACAATGGGGTGGTGTCTAGAGTGTCACAGAGAAACTGGTGTAAACTTGGATAAGTCTGGATACTACCAAGAGATTAAGAAGAGATTGACGACAAATAAGAAATTATACAAAAGATTCTTAGAGGATAAAGATCACAAAGTAACTGTAGAAGAGCTTGGTGGTTGGGAATGTGCTAAGTGTCACTATTAATCATCAAAGAGGATAGTTTAAAAGTATGAGAACAGAAAGAAAATATTGGAAAGGATTAGAAGAACTTCACGAAACTCCAGCATTTAAGGAGTCTGTTGAAAGTGAATTTCCAAAAGAATTATCAGTTGATGAATTTTTGTCAGATGATAAGCTGAAAGAAAGCTCTACGGGAAGAAGAGACTTCCTGAAATTTTTAGGATTCTCTGTTGCTGCAGCTGCTGTTGCTGCATGTGAGGCTCCAGTTATTAGAGCGGTACCATATGTAAACAAACCTGAAGATGTTACACCGGGTATGCCTACTTGGTATGCTTCGTCGTATTATGATGGAATGACTTACGCAAGTGTTCTTGTAAAAACAAGAGAAGGTCGTCCAATTCATATTAAAGGAAATAAAGAAAGAGGATTTACTCAAGGAGGTGTAAACCCAAGAGTAGTAGCTTCTGTTCTAGATTTATATAATTCAGATAGATTGAAATCACCTTACATTAATGGTGAGGCGGTTTCTTGGGAAGATGCTGATGCTGCTTTAATGGAGGCTGCGAAAGGGAGTAAGGATATCGTATTGTTTACAAATACTGTAATTTCACCTTCTACTTCTTTGGCAATGGATCAGTTCGCGAAAGCAATGGGAACAACTATTTTCCAAGGTATGGAAATGCCGGAAGAGGTTCCTGCCGAAGGAGAAGCTAACGCTGATGAAGCAGTTGTTGCTGCTGCACCAGTTGAAGGTGAAGAGGCACCTGCAGCTCCGCCTGCGGGAGACACAGACATGGCTTTCCCACCGGCGGCTAAACCACTTGGTAATGCAAAAGTAAGATGGATTCAGTACGACTCTGTATCTTACTCTGGGATTAGAAAAGCGAACAAAGAGAGTTTTGGTAAAGCAGTGATTCCTCATTACGATTTTTCAAAAGCAAAAACAGTAGTTGGGATTTCATGTGACTTTCAATCAACTTGGTTGTTAGGTAACCAATACGCTGTGGATTTTGGAAAAACAAGAAATCCTGATGGTGAATGGATGTCTAAGCACTTCCAATTTGAATCTTTAATGTCGATTACAGGTTCAAACGCTGATTATAGAGGATTGATTAAGCCATCACAACAAGGTGTTGTGGCAGCTTATTTATATGATAAAATTGTTGGTGGTTCTGCAGGAGTAGATATGTCATCTCTAGATGAATCTACAATCATGCTATTAGATGAAGCTGTAAAAGCGCTTAACGCAAGCGCAGGAGAATCTTTAATTGTATGCGGATCCAACGATAAAAATATTCAAGTATTGGTTAATGCAATCAATGCGAAGTTAGGGAACTATAAATCAACAATTAGCCTGGATAATGAAGTGAATCTTTTCGCTGGAGACGACGAAAAAGCAAATGCTTTCATCAATGGAATTATTGATGGGTCGGAGTCAGCAGATTGTGTTTTCTTCTATGGTGTGAACCCTGTTTATACACATCCAAGAGGGGCTGAATTAAAAGAAGCTTTAGCAAAAGTGAATGCTACTGTAAGTTTCTCAACTTACATGGATGAAACAGCTTCAGCTTGTAAGATTGTTGCAACGGATAATCATGCACTTGAAAAGTGGGATGATTTTAATCCAAGAAAAAATTATTACTCTTTGGCACAGCCAACAATTCGACCACTTTATGACACGAGAGATGCTCAGGAAACTTTCCTAGTTCTTTCTGGAATGGAAGCTGGTGGAAAAGATAGTAGAGTATATTACGATTTTATTAGATCCACCTGGATGAAATGGGGATACCCAGATGCGAAAGAACATTTCGAAGATTTCGAATCCTATTGGGGTAGAATGGTATACGATTCATGTCCAGTTGTTGACATGAAACTTCCAAATACGTCAGTTTCTTTCAATGGAAATGCAAGTGCTGCTGGAAAAGCAATCGCTTCAATTCCATCTGCTGAATGGGAAATGGAAGTTTACCAAAAAGCGGCTATCGGAACAGGTGAGCAAGCAGGTAACCCTTGGCTACAAGAGATGCCAGATATGATTTCTAAGGTAACTTGGGATAACTATATCACCATGTGCCCTGAAGATGTAGAGGCTGGAGGTTATAACTCTTATGTAGATCAGGAGCACGGACTTACAATGGCTACAATCACCGTTAATGGTGTTGAACTTAAATTACCAGTTTACCCTTCTCCAGGTCAAGCAAAAGGAACTCTAGGAGTTGCTCTTGGTTACGGTAGAGGAGAGAATGGAGAAGCTATTGGGAAAGCAGCTTACCACACTTTACAATATGGTGGTCACGAAGAAGGACCAAATGGAGGTAAGAAAATGATTGGTCAGAATGCAAACAGATTATTGAATGCTTCTGGAACCATGAATTATTCATTCCCTGCTGAGATTTCTTCAGCTGGAGAAGAATATTTAATCGGTGCTACTCAAATTCACCACACGGTAATGGGTAGAAACTCGATTATTAGAGAAACAACTTTTGATTACTATAAGGCGCATGATGACAATGCAGGTTATAATCATGCACATGTTTTACATACACATGATGGACCAGTTCCAGTGAGTGATGTGGATTTATGGGAAGCACACCCAGTTGAGAATGTTGGACACAGATGGGGTATGTCTATTGACTTATCTAGCTGTATTGGATGTGGATCATGTTTGATTTCTTGTCAGTCAGAAAACAATGTTCCTGTTGTTGGAAAAGACGAAGTAAGAAGAGGAAGAGAAATGCATTGGTTGAGAATCGACCGTTACTATGCTTCTGACATGGAAGCAGCTCCTGGTACAAGAAAAGAAGATTGGGATTTCGGTGGAATGGAAAAACCAAGTGCAAGTCCTAAAGTTGTGCATATGCCAATGATGTGTCACCACTGTAACCATGCTCCTTGTGAGACGGTTTGTCCGGTTGCAGCAACGACACACTCAAACGAAGGGCTAAACCAAATGGCTTATAACAGATGTATCGGTACAAGATATTGTGCGAACAACTGTCCTTATAAAGTGAGAAGATTTAACTGGTTTAACTATCCATCATACAAGAAATTTACTCAAGTGAACCCAGGTCAGGATGATACTTCAAGAATGGTATTGAATCCGGATGTTGTTGTAAGAACAAGAGGGGTTATGGAGAAATGTTCTTTCTGTGTTCAGAAGATTCAAGCTGGTAAGCTAGAAGCGAAGAAAGCTGGAAGACCTGTTGTGGATGGAGATGTTACAACTGCTTGTTCTGAAGTATGTCCTACAAATGCAATTACTGTAGGTGACTGGAATGATAAAGATTCTGCGATCAGAAAAGCTGCAGATCACAAAAGAGCTTATCAAGCACTGGAAGAAGTAGGTATCCGACCAAATATCTGGTACCAAGTTAAGGTTAGAAATGAACACAATGAAGACCTTGATATTATCCAAGCTGAAGCCGAAAAGGCGGCTCATCACCATGGTGGTGGACACGATGAAGAGCATGGAGAAGGTGGACATAAAGAAGGACACGGAGGAGAACATTAATATTGAATTTTTATAAAATACTCTAAATAAAAAGTAATGCATAAAGAAGCGGCTATAAGAAAACCCCTGATTCTAGGTAAGAAGACTTACCATGATATCACTGAGGATATCTGCAGACCAATTGAGTCTAAAGCGCCAAAAAACTGGTACATTCTGATTACGATTGCTGGTCTTATAGGACTTTACGGAATCGGATGTATTCTTTATTTGTTAGGAACAGGTATCGGTACTTGGGGTCTTAACAAAACTGTAGGTTGGGCATGGGATATTACCAACTTCGTATGGTGGGTAGGTATTGGTCACGCCGGAACCTTGATCTCAGCGGTACTCTTGCTATTTAGACAAAAATGGAGATTTGCCATTAACCGAGCAGCGGAAGCGATGACAATTTTTGCTGTATTTATGGCTGCTATTTTCCCTGGAATTCACATGGGTAGAATTTGGGTAGCTTATTGGGTATTCCCAATTCCTAACCAATTTGGTTCATTATGGCCAAACTTTAACTCAGCGCTTTTATGGGATGTATTCGCGATTTCTACTTATTTATCGGTATCCTTAGTTTTCTGGTATATCGGTTTGATTCCTGATTTCGCTACAATCAGAGATAGAGCAAAAACACCTACTGCTAAAAAGATCTATGGAATGTTAAGTTTTGGTTGGTCTGGTAGAGCTAAACATTGGAACAGATTTGAATTGGTTTCATTGGTACTTGCAGGTTTGGCAACGCCACTTGTATTCTCAGTTCACTCTATTGTATCCTTTGACTTCGCCACTTCGGTAATTCCTGGTTGGCATACAACTATCTTTCCTCCTTATTTTGTTTGTGGAGCGGTATTCTCTGGTTTCGCCATGGTGCAAACATTAATGTTGATCTTAAGAAAAGCATTCAAGCTTGAGGCTTACCTTCATGTCAAACATATTGAGTACATGAACATTGTAATCATGGTTACAGGTTCGATTGTAGGTGTAGCTTATTTAACCGAGCTTTTTATCTCATGGTATTCTGGTGTGGAATATGAATCGTATGCATTTATCAATAGATTCTCTGGGCCATATTGGTGGGCTTACTGGTCGATGATGACTTGTAACGTAGTTTCACCTCAGTTGATGTGGTTCAAGAAATTAAGAACGAATTTGACATTTACTTTCATTATCTCTATTGTGGTAAACATTGGAATGTGGTTTGAGCGTTTCGTAATTATCGTTACTTCAATCCATAGAGACTTCCTTCCATCTTCTTGGAGCATGTTCTACCCAACGCACATTGATATTGGAATTTTCATTGGAACAATTGGATTGTTCTTTACTCTATACTTATTGTTCGCAAGATACTTCCCAGTTATGCCAATTGCGGAGTTGAAGACAATTG
The DNA here is from genome assembly GCA_030427935.1 of Bacteroidia bacterium. Classification (GTDB taxonomy): domain Bacteria; phylum Bacteroidota; class Bacteroidia; order Flavobacteriales_D; family Crocinitomicaceae; genus JAGQYP01. Next base: position 10,567 of record JAUICI010000079.1, read on the forward strand.
TGAAAACATCAAGTGAGTATTACAAAAATAAAGACGACAACCATTAATAGTTAATATATTTTAAGAGATGGCTGATAAGGTATTTTATGCAATGTATGACGACGAGGAAGTTCTAATGAATGGAGCTAAGAAACTCGTTGCTGAAGGTGTACACGTGAACGAAGTTTTTTCTCCGTTCCCAATTCACGGATTGGATCCAATCATTGGAGTTAAGCAAACTCGATTGGGTATTATGGCCTTTATTTATGGTTTAACAGGTACAACCTTGGCTCTAGTAGGGATGAACTACTTCATGATTCAGGATTTTCCTATGAACATTGGTGGTAAGCCAAATTTTAGTTTGTACCAGAATTTACCTTCGTTCATTCCAGTAACATTTGAGTTTACGGTATTGTGTGCTGGACATGGTATGGCCTTGACATATTTCATCAGAAATGGAATTTTTCCAGGGGTGAAAGCTGATAATCCAGACCCAAGAACAACAGATGATAAGTTTGTTATGGAATTAAGAGTGTCCGAAAACACTAAATTTTCTGCTGAAGAGTTGGAAAAAATGGTAAAGGATACTGGAATTATTGAATTAGAGCAAAAAGAACTTAAATAATATTTTTCATGAAAATCAGATTCAAATCAATATTAGGTATTTCTGTTATTGCAGTGGTAGGAGCCATTACATTGAGTTCTTGTAAAGGTGATCCTAATAGCCCTGGATTAGAATACATGCCTGATATGTATAGATCATCGGCAATTGAACCGTATGTAGATTATGGTCATATCCGAGGAAGAGATAATGATTCAATAGCACATTTACAGTCTGCTAAAACACCTCCTTATGGTACAGCTCCTTGGTACGGTTCTGATGAGTCGGTGATTAAGGTAATGCTACCATATAGACACGCAGCTCCAGAAAATGCAGATAAAACTCACGCTTTATGGGGTGAAAGACAATCTGCTTTGGGTAGAGATGCGGCTATTAATGATGTGAATCCTATTCCTTATTCGGACGTGTCTTTTGCTGAAGGAAAAGATATTTACGAGAAATTCTGTATGCAATGTCATGGAGCGAAAGGAGATGGACAAGGAAAGATTGTTCTGAACGGAAAGATTTCTGGTGTTCCAAATTATGCAGATAAGAAAATTTCCGAAGGTGAGATTTTTTACACTGTAACATACGGTAAAGGTATTATGGGTCAACACAGATCTCTATTGAATAAAAGAGAAAGATGGTTGGTTTCAATGTATGTGAAAGGTCTTCAAAATGGTGGTAAATACCCTGTTGGTGGAGAAGAAGTAAAAGATACAACTGTAGTAGAAGGAGAACCATTAGAAGTGGCTCCTGCTGATTCTACAATGAATAACGAACAAGAATAAGAACTTAAGATATTTAAAAAGACGGATATGAATTTTTCAATTTCACCAAAAGCAAAGAAATTAATATTTGGGATTGCAGGTCTAGGTGTTCTGTTTTTGATTATTGGTTTTGCCACTAATCACGCAGATGTTAAAACTAGACTTATGTCTGATTTGCTTATCAATAGTTTTTTCTTTCTTTCTGCAGCCGCTGCGGCCCTTTATTTTCTTGCATTGAATTATGCTACTGAAGCTGGGTGGTTCGTTGTAGTTAAAAGAATTATAGAAGCGGTAGCATCCTATGTTCCAGTTGGAGCAGGAATCTTTGCACTTGTTTTACTTGCCATTACTTTCATGGATGGAGCACACGTTTATGTTTGGATGGATCAGTCTGTAGTAGATGGTGATACCATGATTCAAAATAAGCAAGCTTACCTGAACAAAATGTTTTTCTGGATTAGAACAATCGTTTATCTAGGAATTTATATTTGGTTTTACATTGGATTTAGAAAAAGATCTATCAAACAAGATGAAGTTGGTGGGAATGAGATTTACTTTAAGAACTACAAAAAAGGTGCTGCCTTCTTAGTATTCTTTGCAGTATTTAGTTCTACTTCAACTTGGGACTGGATTATGTCTATTGATGTACACTGGTTCTCAACTTTGTTTGGATGGTATGTGTTTGCAGGTTCTTGGTGTTCAGGAATGGTTGTTCTAACACTATTAGCAGTTTATTTAAAGAAGAACGGATATTTAGAGCAAATTAAAGAAGCGCATATTCATGACCTTGCGAAATGGGTGTTTGCTACTTCATTTCTTTGGACTTATCTATGGTTTTCACAATTCATGCTTTACTGGTATTCAGATATTGCTGAAGAGGTGATTTATTTCAATACAAGAATTGAGGAGTATAAATTGATCTTCTTCTCTATGATGTTGATCAACTTCGTTTTACCTATGGTATTGTTGATGTCAAGAGAGGCGAAAAGACATGCAGGAACACTTACAGTTGTTGGATGTATCATTTTCGTATTCCATTGGGTAGATGTTAACTTACTTGTTATCCCAGGCGTATTTGGATCACATGGACAAATTGGTTTCATGGAAATTGGATTTTTCTGTGTATTTGTTTCAATATTCCTAATGGTTATTTTGAATACATTGACTAAGGCGCCTTTACTTGCGGTTCAGGATCCTTATTTGGACGAAAGTTTACATCACGAATTTTAATTGATTAAGAAGATAAAAGTTTACAGATATGGAATCAAAATTCATAATATTAATTGTAATCGTTCTTGGGATTGTTGCTATTTCCCAATTGGCTAGAGTATATGAGTTAGCAGCCAAACTTAAAGGGAAAAAGGAAGAAGATATTTCCGATAGTGATAATAGAATGAATGCGAGAATGATGTTCGCGTTTATGATTTTATTTTTCGGTACGGTTATTTATTTCTACACTGAATATGGTAGAGGATTATTGCCGGAAGCAGCTTCTGTGCATGGAGTTGAGCAAGATTGGTTGATGAATCTGAATATTTTCATCATTACAACTGTATTCTTTTTGACAAACTTTCTTTTATTCTTCTTTGCTTCAAAATACTATAAAAGAAAAGGGTCTAAAGCTTATTTCTTTCCGCACGATAATAAACTGGAGCTTATTTGGACGGTAATTCCTTCCATAGTTCTTGCGGTTATCATTATTCTAGGTCTTAAAAACTGGAATGAGGTAACTGGAGCACCTTCCGAGGACGCTGAAAAAGTGGAGCTTTATTCAAAACAGTTCTCTTGGACTGCAAGATATTCGGGAGAAGATAATGTTCTTGGAGATTTCAACTATAAGTTGGTAAATGATGACATCAATAACCCACTTGGAGTTGTTACAAGAGTTACTATGGAAACTCAAATTGAAGCATTAAAGGCAAAAATAGTTGATGAAAAAGCGAAATTGAACTCTGATTCACTTGTTTTTGCAGATGATATTGAATACAAAATGCATAAGAAAGTTGAACGACTTTCACGTGTTGTAAGAAGACTTGAGGAAGAGTTAGCTTCTTATAATGATAGCTTGGATATTCCAGCATTAGATGATAAAATTGTAAGAGGTGATCTTCACCTAAAAGTAAATCAGGAGTATGAGTTCCAGTTTAGAGCAGAAGATGTGATTCACTCGGCTTATTTCCCTCATTTTAGAGCTCAAATGAACACAGTTCCTGGAATGAAAACGAGATTTAAATTCACTCCAACTATTACTACCAAAGAGATGAGAGAGAAATTACAAGATGAGAACTTTAATTATGTTCTACTTTGTAATAAGATTTGTGGGGCATCTCATAGTAATATGTATATGCTTGTACAAGTTGACGACGAAGCAACATACGATGCTTGGATTGCCGAGCAACCGACTTTTAAGTCAACAGTAATAGATGAATTGAATAAGTAATTATAAAAAATAGTCAAATTTAGATTTAATTATGGGCGCAACTGTTAGTCACGACGATCACGGACATCACCACGAAGAAGGCTTTATCTCAAAGTACATCTTCAGTATGGACCATAAGATGATTGCCAAGCAGTTCTTGGTGACAGGTATGATGATGGGTGTATTAGGGATGATGTTATCCATTTTCTTCAGAATTCAATTGGGATGGCCTGGTGAGGAATCAACGGTCTTGAATATGTTCCTTGGGGATGATTGGGCTCCAAATGGTATTTTGGATAGAAACATGTACTTAGGGTTGGTAACAATTCACGGTACGCTTATGGTATTCTTTGTATTAACCGCAGGTTTGTCTGGAACTTTCTCGAACCTTCTGATTCCATTGCAATTAGGAGCAAGAGATATGGCTTCTGGATTCCTAAACATGTTGTCATATTGGATGTTCTTTATTTCAACTTGTTTGATGACTATTTCATTATTTGTTGAATCTGGTCCTGCAATGGCAGGATGGACGGTCTATCCTCCACTTTCAGCATTAGAAGAGGCTGTACCTGGTTCTGGTCTTGGAATGACGCTTTGGTTGATGTCTATGGCAATCTTTATTGCTTCATCGTTACTTGGTTCATTGAACTATATTGTAACAGTATTGAACCTAAGAACAAAAGGAATGAAAATGACAAGAATGCCATTGACTATTTGGGCGTTCTTTGTAACAGCAATTTTAGGTGTTCTTTCTTTCCCAGTTCTTTTATCAGCAGCATTACTTTTGTTAATGGATAGAACAATGGGTACCAACTTTTATCTTTCAGATATTATCGTTGGTGGTGAGATGATGGATTATACTGGAGGTTCTCCACTATTATTTGAGCACCTTTTCTGGTTCCTAGGTCACCCTGAAGTATATATTGTACTTCTTCCAGCTCTAGGTATAACTTCTGAAATTATTGCAACCAACTCGAGAAAACCAATTTTTGGATATAGAGCAATGATTGGATCAATCTTGGCAATTGGTTTCTTATCGTTTATTGTATGGGGACACCATATGTTCCTCACCGGTATGAACCCATTCCTTGGAGGCGTCTTTGTCTTTACCACATTATTGATTGCGATACCTTCCGCGGTTAAAGTATTTAACTATCTAACAACTATTTGGAAAGGAAATATCGTTTATACACCTGGAATGTTATTCTCAATTGGATTGGTTTCAACGTTTATTACAGGTGGTGTAACAGGAATTATTCTTGCAGATTCAGCCTTGGATATTACAGTCCACGATACTTATTTCGTCGTTGCACACTTCCATGTTGTGATGGGATTATCTGCCATCTTTGGTATGTTTGCTGGTGTTTATCATTGGTTCCCAAAAATGTATGGAAGAATGATGAATACAAAAATGGGATACTTCCATTTCTGGACTACTTTAATTTCAGGATACGGAGTATTCTTCCCAATGCACTTTGTTGGAATTGCTGGGGCACCAAGAAGATATTACGATTATTCAGTATATGATTTATTTGACAAAGCACAGTATGAAATGATTCTAGATTTGAATGTACTGATCTCAATCTTTGCGATTCTAGGAGCATTTGCACAAGGCGTGTTTATCTTTAATTTCTTCTATAGTATTTGGTTTGGACAAAAGGCCGTTCAAAACCCTTGGAAATCGAATACTTTGGAATGGACTACACCTGTAGAACATGTGCATGGAAACTGGCCAGGGCCAAGACCAGAAGTTCACAGATGGCCTTATGATTATAGTAAGCCAGGAGCAGAGGAGGACTTTATTCCTCAAATAGTTCCACTGGCCGAAGGAGAAGAAGATCACTAGAACTGATTAAATATTTTAGAAAGACCCGTTATTTTAACGGGTTTTTTTATTTTTAGGAAAACTATTCTGTGGAATCATACGACTTTAGAGACGAGAATTTATCACCAAGCGACAAAGAGTTCGAAAAGGTACTTAGACCAAAAGAATTTGGTGATTTTACTGGTCAAAAAAAGGTCGTTGAAAATCTTAAAATATTTGTAGAAGCTGCAAAGAAAAGGGAGGAGTCGCTCGATCATGTTTTACTTCATGGTCCTCCGGGTCTTGGGAAAACGACTTTAGCAAATATTATTGCTAATGAATTAGGAGTGGGGTTTAAAGTGACTTCTGGCCCGGTACTAGATAAGCCTGGAGATTTAGCGGGACTCTT
>JAUICI010000080.1 GCA_030427935.1 Bacteroidia bacterium
AGTCAGAACAAGAAGTTATGAGGGAAAAGAGTACTCCAAAGAGGAATACTGGTATCATGTGTGTAAAAATATTTTTGTTCAAAATTTGAAGATAAATTTCTGCAAAACTACAACATTTAACGAAACAAAATTCTAAAAATTGTTAATCTACAAACGTTACTGTGTGAATAAAAATCATGCATTTGATGTTGATAATCTTGATTTAAGTTTAATTTTGCATTTTAATACTAGAAAAAAGTAAAGAATATGGCTCAAGACATTTTTGATAAATTGAGAGAGAATAAAGGTCCAATCGGGAAATGGGCGAAATCTGTTCACGGATACTTCACCTTCCCTAAATTAGAGGGAGAGATTGGAAGAAAGATGACCTTTAGAGGGAAAGAATGCCTCGTATGGAGTGTCAATAATTACCTTGGACTGGCGAATCATCCTGAAGTGAGAAAAGCGGATGCAGATGCTGCAGCCGAATGGGGATTGGCTTACCCAATGGGGGCTAGAATGATGACTGGTCAAACTCAATATCATGAGAAATTGGAGGCTGAACTATCTGAGTTCATGCAAAAAGAGGATACAATACTATTGAATTTTGGTTACCAAGGAATGGTTTCTGCCATCGATTGTTTAGTTGGTAGAAATGATGTGATTGTTTATGATTCCGAATCTCACGCTTGTATCATCGATGGTATGCGATTACATGCTGGGAAGAGATTTGTTTTCCAACACAATGACATGGAGAATTTCGAAAAGCAAATGGAAAGAGCTACGAAAATTGTAGGTCAAACCGGAGGAGGAATTCTTGTCATTACGGAAGGTGTTTTCGGAATGGCTGGTGACCAGGGATTGCTTAAAGAAATTGTTGAATACAGAAAGTCTGGAAGATTTGATTTTAGATTATTTGTTGATGACGCCCATGGTTTTGGAACTTTAGGAGAAACTGGAATGGGTGCTGGTGAAGCACAAGGTGTTCAAGACGAAATCGATGTGTATTTCGGGACATTTGCAAAGTCAATGGCTTCTATCGGTGCTTTTATCTCTGCGGAAGAGGATGTAATCGATTTCATGAGATACAATATGCGATCGCAAATGTTTGCAAAGTCTCTTCCAATGCCTCTAGTTGTAGGAGCATTAAAGAGATTGGAAATGTTAAGAACGCAACCAGAACATAAAGAAAACCTTTGGAAAGTTGCGAAAGCACTTCAAAAAGGATTAACTGAAGCTGGTTTTAATATTGGGAAAACTAATTCTGCCGTTACGCCAGTATTCTTAAACGGTTCGATCCCTGAAGCGACAAACATTACGTTTGACTTAAGAGAAAATCACGGAATATTTTGTTCGATCGTAGTATACCCAGTTGTACCAAAAGATGTGGTAATGCTTCGATTGATTCCTACAGCTGTTCACACATTGGAAGATGTTGAGTACACGATTGAAGCTTTCAAAAAGATGAAAGTGAAATTGGACGCTGGAGAGTATAAGTCTGAGAAAACAGCTGACGTTGAAGTTGACAAAAAGATGTAAGACATATCAAATTATACAAAAAAGAGGTCCTTTGACCTCTTTTTTTATTTTGGGACTCCTTTTACTAGTTTCCCTTGTTTTTCATTCTAGATCTTATAGTCAGTCAACAATGCCATTTGCGAAAGACTCTGTTCGAAATTTTATTTTCAATGCACATACAGGTCAAGTAGGAGGGAAATTAAGACAGAGGTTGAATCAAAAGGAGAATTTTCTGGAACTAAATGGAAATACGGCTACACTTCAATTGGTTGAATTACTTAATCAAGATATGGGGAGGAATGGAATTGGCGGAGTGACGCATACGGGACCAATATCTCGTCTTGAAATTTTTAAAAAAACGAATCTAATAGAAATCTCATTTGTTCTTAAAGCTGCCAGAACCATGATAAGTGTTCGGGTAAACTATTGGGATGATGGAGACACAAAAGTGATGATTGAACCCATGAATACTTCAATTTCATTAGATTTGCATGGTTATTTGCATCCTTTGGGAAAGGCAAACGTCAAAAAAGGAGCAAACAAATAAAGTTGATTTATATTATTTAGCTGTGATCAAATTAGCCCTTAAAATATTTCCTAGACCTTTTCTGATTAGGATGTCCTATGTTTTCAAGTATTTCGCTCCAATACTTTTGAAAGGTGATAATGTCGAATGTCCAGTTTGTGAAAAGAAGTTTAAACGATTTTTAGCTTACGGATACGGAGAGCAAAATAGGCCAAATGTTCTTTGTCCACATGATTTCACACTGGAGAGACATCGATTAATGTGGGTGTATTTAAAGAAATTCTCAAATTTTTTCACTGCTGAAAATCTTAAGGTAATGCATGTGGCTCCTGAGCAATGTTTTCTCGGGAAATTTAAAAAACAGGAGAATTTGGATTATGTGACTTCCGACCTTGAATCTCCTATTGCCGATATGCATTTTGATCTGCATGAAATACCACTAGAAGATAACCAATACGATGTGATTTTTTGTAATCATGTAATGGAACATGTAGATGATTACCATCAGTGCATGAGTGAGTTGTGCAGAATCATGAAGCCCGGAGGCTGGGGGATTATGCAGGTTCCAATCGATTATTCAAGAGATGAAACCTACGAAGATCCAAGCATTACGGATCCAAAAGAGAGAGAAAAACACTTTTGGCAATACGATCATGTTCGCCTTTTCGGAAAGGATTATCCTAAAAAACTCGAAGCTGCTGGCTTTGAAGTAGAACATTTTGAGTTCAAAAAGAAAATGGAAGCCGAAGAATACGAACGATATAGATTTCAAGACTTAGAAATACTGTATATCGTAAGAAGACCCCTCAATTAATATTTCGCTCAAGTCGTATAATAAATGTGGCTTGATATCTGTTCTAAATCAGTGAATAATATTTACTTTTAGTTATTCGTGGAAGAGCAAAAGAACATAGAGGAGAATAAGGAGGATAAAAAGTGGTATCAAAAACTTACAAATGCCCGATTCCACCAGTCTATTCTTATGATCAGTTTGATAACGGCTTTCATTACCTTGCCTGTTTTCATTGTTGTTTATCGGTTTGTTCCCAAAATGGAGATTCCCTTAGGTGACGGGATACGATTGGACCATATACTTACATTCATGTTGGTGTTCGCGGCCATTTTTGTCTTTGTACGGACTTTTAGACTATACATATACATCATTGCTATTATTGGTCTTATTGGCATGACTTTTACCAATTTCAGTGGGATTTACACCATGAATGATTTGGTTGATGATTATAAGGAATTACTATTTGATTTATCTAAAGAAACTGTTGCCAAAAAAGGAGATAAAATCAGTCCTGATGATGAGATGGAACTCGAACTTCGAGAAGCAATCGATTATAATAATCCGATTGTAAGAGAATACGCCGTAAATAGTGCGGTTAAAAACTTCAAGGAACAAGAAAATTTAGCATCAAACTATAAGTTAATTCAGTATTTCTCAATTTTCAAGGAGGTGGTGAATATTTGGGAATATGTAAACGATCCTAGTGGGGAAGACTATTATTCCAAGGCGAGTGAAACCATCAATTTATTGAAGTCTGACGGTAAATTTAAAGGAGACTGTGATGATTATTCCATACTGATGGCCGCCTGTATAAAAGCAGTAGGAGGAGAGGTGCGATTAGTTCGAGCAACCATTACGGATTCAAATGGAGAGGAAATTGGACATTTATATCCTGAGGTTAAAGTAGGCACAGAAAAAGACATGAAAGAGATTTCATATTTAATTAAAACAGTTTTGTTCCCTAAAGAAGCATCTTCTAAAGAGCTCAATTATTATTTGGATCCGAAAGGTTATATCTGGTTGAATTTTGACTATAATGATTTGTATCCTGGAGGTAGATATCAGTCGGAAGTAAGAAACTCAACCATACGCATTTAATTCATCAAAGAAAGGATGAAAGAAAAGCTCTTGGCTACTTTTTCATTCTCAATCTTTGCCGATTGCTTTCCAATTTGCTCCAACTCTGTTTCCATGATAATTTTTGAATCTCCGATGCTATTTTCACGTAATCGTGCTACATATTTAGCGCTTTCCCAGAAAGGAGACCCTAAGTTAATAAGGTCATTTTGAATTAAAATACTAGGATAGTCTCCCTTTCTAATTTGGTCGTATGGTGAAATTGATTTAATCGAAAAATAGTTCTTTTCATTATGAGGATCACCCCATTCAGAAAAAGATTGCTTGAAATTATTCTTCTCTAAAAACAGGCTTGTTAATAAATCTGTCTTAGGGTTAAAGAGTACTAATCCCTTCGCTAAATTGGGTCTTAAGTTTAAAGCGGAAGTTATGATCGTTGCATTGGAGTTTTTTGCAGAAATAAATACTTGGTCTTTTGAGGAATAATCCTGATCCGAAAGGTGATTGATCGCATAAATCAAATCATAGACGGATTTAGACTTTTTCAAGCCCACCGATTCCTGATGCCATTTTTCTCCTAAATACCCTCCACCTCTCAAGTGAGCCACAGCGCAAATAAAACCTCTATTGATAAGGGAAAACAACTTCGGATCAAATTCCAAATCAATGGTATTCCCAAAATTCGCTTCGTATCTTAAAAATAGGGGAGCAGTCCCATCTAATTTGGTCGTTCTTTTGTAAATCAATGATATCGGAACTCTTGTCCCATCAAAAGAGGTTGCCCATATCCTTTCTGTCTTATACTCGTTTTCTTCAAAGTCATTCTTTAAATTAGATTGGTACAACCGCTCTCTTTCTCTGGTTTCTGATGAGTATTGATACACCGTCTTCGGTGTAGAAAAACTAGAATATTCATAGATGAAATTCGTTGCGAAATAATCGTAGTTGTATTTTAATTGGGCCGAATAAGTTTCTTCATTAATGTCTACATAGTGTCCCATCCCTGTTTCAGAATTTAGAATATGAAAATTCTTTATTCCATCTACTTTTTCTTCAAGTACAATAAAAGATTCAAATATGGACATCCCTTCCACAACCGCATCTTCTCGATGTCCGACCAAAACTTCCCATTTCGATGCATCTTGATATTGTGAAATTTGAGATTTATAAACCTTAAAGTTTGGCGAAGATTCTCTATTCGTTCGAATTATAAAACTATTCTTTTGATGCCCCAAAAAGTAGCTATTACCAATCTCGGTTTCTCTAAACAAGTTGGGAGACTGGTTTTTCTGTAGATCAATGAAATAGGTTGTTGTAGTTGTGTTATCCCTTTTGTAGATGAATATAAAACGACCTGATTTCGATTTTTGTAGTTCCCATTTTACCGAGCTCTTTTTATCCATTAGAACTAGATTCTTCTTGTTCGAACTTTCTAAAAATTTGTACTGATAAATACTCGAACTTCTACTTGAGCCTTTTTTGATCGTTTCGACTAAGAATATTGATTTGCTGTCATTTCCCCAGATAAGTTGACCATCGCTATTCTGAATACTTGTTGTTTGAGTTAGGTTTTTTGGGATTTCGAAAATGCGTATCAAATATTTTTCGGTGCCAGAAGTATCGATGCTGTAGGCAAGATATTGGTGGTTCGGACTAATTTTAAATTCTCCAAGTTTGAAATTAGAGAACTCTTTACTCATTTCATTGAAATCGATGATCTGCTTCACTTTTTCTGGCTCAGCTTCCGGATATCGATAAATAATAGGGAATGGATCGTTTTTAGAAAACTCGGAATAATACCTGTAATCTCCGATTTTGTAATGAAAGATCTGATTCGGATTACCAAAACCTTCAATCTCTGCCAGGATCTGACTTTTTAAGCCTTGGTTTTCATAGAGTTTCGCGTGTGCATATTCATTTTCAGCGATAAGGTACGATCGTATTTCTTTAAATTCAGAGTTGTTTGAATCTAATAAATTCCGAGGCTCAGTAACCATCCATTGGTATTCATCTTTCCGAGAGTCAAAATCATCAGCATGGATATAAGTCACCTTTTTGATTTCAGGAGCTTTCATGTTTTTTAACTCCTTTGATTTTTGCTCCTCTTTTGTTTCAACCCACCGGCATCCGTAAAGAGCCACAAGTAATATTAAAATAATCGTTTGCTTCATTAAAATCTAAAACTAATGGAGGCCTCTCCAATGAGGTCAAAAATACTGTTTTCATTCGGACGTGCAAGGTCTTTTCTTAAACCGAACCCCATGGATAAACCAAAATAGAGTAGAGGAGAAGCTCGAAACAGACAGCCATTATTCATGTAAAACCCAAGGTATGTCGAACGGGTCGGCTCTATTGTAATCGTAATTGAGTTGTTTCCAGACACCGTAACCTGGTCATTGTCTGACATCACCCGTATATGAAAGACAGGCCCAGTAAAGTAAGAGAATCTTCCTTGACCAATCGGATATATATTACACTGAATTCCCGATGTGAAAATATTATGTTTCTTCAAGTAATTCGGTTTCACTCCCATATTGAACTTTATCGGAACTTTGATTCCGAAATAGCCTACTTTATCAAATATTCTTTCATAGGTGAATTCAAGATCGAGCGTGATTAGAGCGGCATAGTTGAAGCCAACCATGTTTTTTCTGAAATTATATAAAGTTGAAGTTCGAATTTTATTCTTCTTTTGAGCATCTTTTTCTTTGTTGTAGAAAGGGTCGTTGTAATTTGTTGTGGCATTATTGACTTCCTTGATTTCTACATTTTCACTGTAAGCAACCAGCTTGCCACTTTTATTTCGGACTATATCACCATTCGCTAGAATAATATAGGATATATCCACAGATGTAAGTGTATACGTTGGGCCGTCGGGATTTGAAAGCTTTTTGTATTTGATTTTTCTTTCCTCTATTTCTAAGATGTCGACAATAATTTTATCCCCGTCTTTCAGAAAAACAGAATCTCTTTTTTGTGAGAATGCACAAAACGACAGAAATATTAGGACTATGGCTAATGTGTATCTCATCATAATCTAAAAATTATGGATCCGTCAAAACTAATATCAAATTTCGCTGGATCATCTCGATTAAGATCCATTCTAGTCCCGAGACCAAGCCCTAAGGAGAAATTCAGAAAAGAAGTCGCTTGAAAAAGAACGCCATTATTAATGTAGAAGCCTAAATAATTTGAACGGGTTGCATCCAATACAGTCCCATTATAAAATCCCGGATTATCCTGCATTAAGGCATACTTAAATGAGGGACCCGTTAGATAAGCAACTCTTCCTTGCCCTGTCGGATAAATGTTGAATTGCAAGCCTGTAGAAAATAAATTATTTCTTTTCATATAGGTATTCCTCAAATTCATTCCGATTGAAAGGGGGATTTTCAAACTTAAAAAACCCGTCTTGGTTAGGATAAATTCATAAGTAAACTCAAAGTTGAGTAATATCATCTGAGCATAATTATAGCCAATCAAATGACGCTTTTTATTGTATAAGATTGATTTTTCTTTGATTCTTTGAACTTCAGCTTCAGGTCCAATTATGGTTTCATCAATTACATCCTCATCCTTATATTCTTCTGATTTTGTTTTGTTACCTAAATCCAGCTTCTTTCCATCTTCAAAGGTGATACTCTTGATTTCTTTCTTGTAAAGGACATAGATTGGTCCATCTTGCTCCTTGTATTTTCTGTAGCGTACCTTCAATTCAAGGTCTTCGACAATTTTCACTTTGAGTTTATCCCCAGATTTCATTTCTATGATATCTTGGGAGAAACCAAAATTTATATTGATTAAAATAAGGATTAAAGAAATTATTCTTATCATCTTCGTAAACATCTAAATATTATAAGAATTGAATAAGCAACATTTAATTGAACTAGCGAATTATAAAATGCCTTATGGGAAATTTAAGGGACGTTATTTAATCGAATTACCTGAACCTTATGTTGTCTGGTTAAAGAACAACGCCTTACCAAAAGGAAAACTCGGTGATTATATTTTAGAAATACACGAGATCAAAGTAAATGGATTAGAAAAACTTATTACACCACTCATCAAGAGGCCTCAATAGATTCCATGTCTTTATTAAAAGTTCGAATCATATTCATTTCTGTCGGATCAACCCCTTTAAAAGAATCTGCAACATTCATCAAAATCCTATTAAAGTTTGCCTTTAAATCCGAAGTGATATACTTTTTTCCTGTTTGAATATTTTTGATCCCATGCGCATAGGCCTCTTCTGAATTCTCGATTCCATCTCGAAACATTAACTCAAAGGAAATCTCCAAAACATCGAAATCAATGTCTAGAACTTCAAATTCATCTTTAAGTAGTTTAATTAAATCGTCATGTTCGGATTTCTGTACTTTTCCATCACTCATGGCCAGAGCGTAACAAACCTGTCCAAAGCCATAAAAAAGATATTCTCTTTTTTCCATCTGTATTTAAGTGTTTTGCGAATTTATTATCTGTTAAATTAACAAGAAAAAGTTGATTTAAATGAAATTTTTAGAACCTATTTTCATTGTGATCGTAACATAGGTTCAAAACAATTAAAATTTTACTATGGCATTTTCTAATTTGAATACTAATTTTCACAAAAGACTTGAACAACATAAGAAAAACGGAAATAAAAGCTCGCTTTCCATTCACCAAGTTGCTCGATTAATGGATGGAATTAAAGTTCAAGAAAGAAATGAATACTCTGAACAAGATGTTCTATTAAACTATAGAGTATGCCTTAATTAGTTCATAAGCTAAATTCGACAATAAATGAAAGCTCCTTCAGAGGGGCTTTTTTTTTTATGCATTTATAACACCTGAGGCGATTAGTTCATCACCCTCATAAAAAGCACAAAATTGTCCAGGTGTAATTCCTTTTTGAAACTCCTCAAACAAAACAAAATAACCTTTTTCCTTGCGGATTATTTTACAGGCTTGTAAAGGCTGTCGGTATCGGATCCTCGCTTTTGTTTCAAATTCATCACCAATTTCTAGGCTGTATTTTGGATTAACTAAATGAAATTCCTCTGATTTGATAATAAGACCTTTTCTTTTTAGACCCGGATGTTCATCTCCTTGCCCCATGTAAACTGTATTCGTTTCAGTATCCAAATCGATAACAAAGAGCGGGAGTGGAGTTCCACCGATTCCTAGACCTTTTCTTTGACCTATTGTATAATAATGGGCGCCTTGATGTTTCCCTAGAACATTCCCTTCATTTTTTGAGTATTTCCTTGGTTGGTAGAGAAACTTGTCATCCTGACCCTTATAAAGCTCTGAGTCAGCCTCAATCTCAATAACATCACCAACTTTCGGTTTCAATTTTTGCTTTAAAAAATCCGGTAATTTTACTTTACCAATAAAACATAATCCCTGCGAATCCTTTTTATCAGCAGTTACAAGGTCTAGTTTCTTAGCAATCTCCCGAACTTCAGATTTTTGTAATTCACCTATAGGGAATAGAGCTTTACTTAATTGTTCTTGATTAAGCTGACAAAGAAAATAGGATTGATCCTTATTCAAATCGAGTCCTGAAAGTAATTGGAAGTTTTCTCCATCAAAGGATTTGCGACAATAATGACCCGTGGCAACAAATTCCGCACCTAGGTCCAAAGCAATTTTTAAGAAAACATCATATTTGATTTCGCGATTACACAGGACATCAGGATTAGGAGTGCGGCCTTTTTCATATTCGGCAAACATGTAATCCACAATTCTAGCATAATATTCTTCACTTAAATCAACCGTTTGAAAAGGAATACCAAGCTTGTTTGCGACTAATAAAGCATCATTCGAATCATCGATCCAAGGACAATCATCAGAGATAGTTACAGATGTATCATGCCAGTTTTTCATGAACAGACCAATCACCTCATAACCTTGCTCTTTCAGCAAATATGCAGCAACACTGGAGTCTACACCTCCTGATAGTCCGACAACAACTCTTCCTTTCATTCTAAATTTTGTGCAAAAATAATGGTTTTATAAATGACCTCGTTATATTTTCAACCATTTCCTCAGGAAATCCGTGAATATGAATGATGGTTAACATTCTGTTTGAATTAGTTAAGAAAAATTAATAAATTAGGCCGTCGAAAATTTATAAAACTAATAGCTTATGAAAAAAAGGTACTCTGCTTTAGTTGCAGGTGCATTAGTTCTCTCTTCCATGTTTGGAACAGTTAATGCGCAGCAAATTACAAAGCGAACAAAGACAGTGGCTGTACAGAACAATTCTGGAAATCACTTGACAAATTACAAAGCAAATTTATCGGGACACAATCACAGTGGACATCACTGTTTGTCTGATGCTTTGATGGATGATTATTTGCAGCAAACTGGTTTAGAGCAGTGGTATGCGGATGAACAAGCAAGAATGAATTATGAAGCTCAAAACTTTACTGGTCAGAGAGCTACATATACAATTCCTGTGATTTTCCATATCGTTTATAACAATGCTTCTGAAAACTTATCGGATGCTGAAATTCAAGCTTTATTGGATGAGCTTAATGAGGATTATCAGTTGATGAATGCGGATGCATCAAATGCAAGAAGTTCTTTCGGATTTGTCCCTGCGGATGCCGATATCGAATTTTGTTTGGCGATGAGAGATCCTCAAAACCAACCTTTGGCTACTCCAGGTATCAACAGAGTACCAACATCAGTGACTTATTTTGATCCAGATGTAAACACAAATGACATGAAGTACAGTTCTTCTGGAGGTACAGAAGCATGGAATAGAAACAATTACTTGAATGTTTGGATTTGTGATATCACAAACGGTGCAACCTTCGGTACGGCTGGTTATGCTTATAAGCCAGGGATTAGCTCAATTGGTATTCCTTCAGATATTGATGGGATTGTAATTGATTATAATATCGGTACAACTGCAAATAGTAACGTACTAACTCACGAAGTTGGTCACTACTTAGGTTTATCTCATACTTGGGGTAATTCAAATCAAGCAGCTGGTTGTTCTGATGACGATGGTTTGAGTGATACACCAAATACGGCAGGACCTTCATTTGATTATTCAGGTTCTTGTACAGGTAACCAAACAACTTGTGGATCAACTCAAACACAATATGAGAACTACATGGATTATTCAAACTGTACATGTATGTTTACAACAGAGCAAGCGAACTTAATGACATCTGTTCTTCAAGGATCTAGATCTTCATTGACTACTTCAAATGCTTGTACTCCAGTTAACCCTCAACCACCTGTTGCAGATTTTTATGCTGATGTAACAACATTAGGTCAAGGTGGAGTTTCTAATTTGTTTGATCAATCTACGAACTATCCAACTGCCTGGACTTGGACAGTAACACCATCAGCTGGTGTGACTTACTTGAACGGTGGAGGAAACACTGATCAGGATGTAATTCTTCAATTTGCTAATACAGGTATGTATACAATTGAATTAACAGCTTCAAATCCTCAAGGATCTGATATTGAAACAAAAACGAACTACATTAATGTTGTTGCTTCTGGTGGAGGATCAACAGGATGTGACACAGTAAGAAACTGGGATAAGAACTATGTTCAAACAGCTCCACAGCCATACACTTATTATGTTGGTGACGTTGGAGGATATCCTGGTCATGCAGATGTAGATGTATTTGGAGACGGATCTTTGATTGTTTCTCCAGAAAAATTAGCTGAGAGATTTGTAGCAACTTCTACAACTCAAATTAGAGCAGTTGATATTCCATTTATCACTGCACAAAACAACTCGGGTTCAGGAACAATTACAATTGCTGTTTACCCTGAAGTAGGAGGTGAGCCTGGTCCGGCTTCAACAACTGAAACAATTAATATTGCAGACATTGATGAAGGACTTTATGTAGGTGGGTATATTTCAAACCACTTTGAATTCTCTTCTCCTGTAACTGTTACTCCTGGACAAGTATATTATGTTGGATTTGAAATCAATTATGGTTCACCAACAGATACGATATTGGTTCCTTGTACAAACACAGTTAGTGGTGGTGATCAAGGATTCTGGATTTACTGGGATCAACAAGTATTAGGTTCCAACTGGTTAGATTGGGAGGTAGCAGGAGCTACAACTTCAATTGTGATGGATGTATTAACTTCGGATGGACCAGCGCCATCTGCTGCACTATCTCTTTCTGCAACTACCGTATGTGAGGGAATGCCAGTAACATTGAACGGTTCAGGATCAATTAACGCAACGGATTATAGATGGGATTTCTATGAAGGAGGAAGTTACGAAGGATTCCTATCTGGAAATTCACAAACATTTACTTTCTGGCAAGGATCATGGGATGTTGAATTAACTGTAAGTGGTTCTTGTTTACAAGATGTTGCAACATCAAGCTATACTGTAAATGCGCCTTTGAGTTCAACAATTACACAAAACTCTGAAAACTGTAACGCGGCAGATGGAGAGATTGTATTTGCTTCAACTTCAGGTGGAGATGGCGGTCCTTACAACTTCTCAATTAACAATGGAGCAACTTCTCAGACTGGGGCAACAGGAACTACGTTCACTGGATTAACTGCAGGAACGTATAATACAATTGTTTCTGATAACTCTGGATGTGCGGACACAGCACAACAAAACGTAACTAGAATTAATAACTTCTCTGTTACTGCTAGTGCAACTCCTGGAACTACAATTAACCAAGGTCAAACTGTAACTCTTGATGCGACAGCAGGTGGAGTAGATTATACTTGGTTTGAAGGAAACGTTACTATTGCGAATACACAGTCTACACAGTCGACTCCTCAGGTGACGACAATCTATACAGTAAACGCAATTGATGCTAACGGATGTGAGGCTTCTGATCAAATCACAATTACGGTGATCTTAGGATTAGACGAATCTGAAATCGGTAAGTATGTAAACGTTTATCCAAATCCAGCAAACGGAATCATTAACCTTGCTGTAGGTTTCGAATCTACTAAGAATATTGAGGTTGAAATTCTTGATCTTCTTGGGCAAGTAGTTCAAACAAGAACAATTTCTGGTGTTGCGAATGGAGTTTATCAATTTGATCTTTCAAGAGAAGCTGAAGGTTTCTACTTGATGAGAATCAATGACGGTAAAGACGTATTCAGTACTAGAATTTCGGTTGTGAAATAATACAATCAAAATAAAGATTATTAAAGGGCCGCATTTATGTGGCCCTTTTTTTGTGTTAAATTTGTCTTATGAGTTTAATGATATTTACATTTCTTACTTTCAATTTCCATGCGTATTACATTTCATTCATGGAGATGGAGTACAATAGCAAAACGAAAAACATGGAAGTGTCAGTCAAAATGACCGGGCATGATTTAGATAAAGAGATGGAAGATGTCTATAAGGTCAATTTTCACTCTGAAAAACAATCTGAGGAGAATCATAAATTGTTGGAAAACTATTTAAAGGAAACGGTTAAGCTTTCCCAAGGTAACAAAGAATTGAATTTAGTGCTGGATGGATTCGAGAGTGATCTGAGTGGGGACTTGTTTGTGTTCTTTCATTTTGAAAAGTTTGGGAAATCAAAAAGTTTTAGACTAATCAATAATCTCTTGCTCTTAACTTTTCCTGAACAGCAAAATATAACCAGCATTAAAATTGAGGAAGAAAAACATCAAAAAACACTAACAATCAAAGACAACACCTTTGTCGTGGATAAATGACAATTGATCTTCAAGAGTCCACTCAGCGTTCATCCAATTGATTTCAACGCCCTCTTTTTCCATTTTTCGATAACGTGTGAGTTGTTTCTTGGCAAATTCATGTATTGCACTGTTTAGCTTTTGAAACATGTCATTATAATTGATTTCCTTATTCAGGAACATAGCCAAGAATTTATATTCCAGTCCAAAATATTTCATCCTTTCCAAAGAGACACCTTGGTCCAGTAACTCTTGAGCTTCGTCGATCATGCCTTCCGAAAGTCTCTTCTTTAATCGAATTGTGATTCTTTTTTTAATTTGATCAAAAGGAAGTTCCATTCCAAAAACCTGGTGATTTGTTTCTGGTAAAACCAGTTTATGGTCAGGGTTTTCGCGTTCATACCTCGAAATTCTTAGAGCTTTAAGTGCCCGCTCTCTTGAAAGCGTGTCAGTTGTATTGTGGACATTCATATTTGTTTCTAGCTCTCGAAGAATATCCGGCAAAGACAAACTTTTAGTTGCTTCATCTAATTGAAAGGATTCTGGAACATGAGTAAGTTGATAATTTTGTAAAACTGCGCTTAAATATAGGGTTGTTCCACCACAGAGGATGGGCTTGTTTCCTTTTTTAGAAATCTCGATTAAAGCCTTCTTATAATCATTTAGAAAAGAAAAAAGATCATAGTCCTCAGTAGGTTTTTTGATATCAATAAGATGAAAGGGGATTTTAAAAGAATCAATCGTGTATTCTTCTATATCTTTACCGGTACCAATGTCCATTCCTTTAAAAACTTGTCTTGAATCTGCACTGATAATTTCTCCATTAATTTTTAAAGCAAGATTAGTAGCGACTTTTGTTTTACCAGTTGCGGTTGGGCCAAGAATTGTAATTAACTCCATTGGATTATCTTTCATACACCATCTTTTGTTCAAAAATAAAGTAATCTAAAAAACAAATGAAATTTAGAGAATAATTAAAAATTAATCATTATTTTTGACAGGATACTAGTCAAAATATACGATGGATAAATCGACTTTTATAGGAGAAAACCTAAAAACATTAAGAAAAAGGAATAAAATATCCCAGGAGGAACTTTCGAAAAAATTGGAGTTAACTCGATCAACTTATTCTGGTTATGAAAACTCAGCTGCCGAACCAAGTTTAGATACCTTAATCAAAGTGTCTGATTTTTATGGTTTGTCGCTTGATACTTTAATGCGTGTGAAACTTGGGGATTTATCTGATGATGAAGTCAATCGTGTTATCAAGATGGGGAGACCAGATACAAAAGGTGAAAGTCTTCGTGTTTTAACGATTTGTGTAGATGAGAATGATGAAGAACGCGTAGAACTTGTGGGGGAGAAAGCAAAAGCAGGTTATGCTACGGGGTTTTCCGACCCTGAATACCTGAAAGTTTTACCAACATTCAACTTACCTTTTCTTTCTAAAAACAAATCATACAGAGCCTTTCAGATATCTGGAGATTCCATGCCTCCAGTAACGAACAACAGTTATGTAGTAGGCGAATACCTTCAAAACTGGAATCAGATTAGAGATGGCAAACCTTACATCATTGTGACTAAAAATGAAGGTGTAGTCTTTAAGATCATTTATAATCATTTGATGGAAAACAGAGAATTGGAATTAATTTCCACAAATCCTCTCTATAAGCCGTATAGATTAAAAGTGACCGAAATCCTAGAGGTTTGGAAATTTGTAAACTATATTTCTCAAGACTTACCTGAGCAAAAATTAGATGAAACAGATCTTACACAAGTAATTAAAGAATTACAAAAAGAAGTTTATCAAATGAAAAACATTCTCAAGAAATAATTGGTAGTTTTGCCAAAAAAAACACCAATGAAGAAACTACTTTTTATCTTATTACTAAACGGACTATTTCTCGCTTGTTCAGATGATCAAAACAATATGACAACCGTTGATAAAGACGGTAAAATCGTTTTATCTCCTCAAGCCAAAGAGGTGCTTGAAGGTTTATCTGACGATTATTATGAATGTCGGGAAAATGCTACCAAAAAATCCGATTGTAGATCCTTTACTTCTGAAGCTATTTGTAGATTTTACAATATTGAAGACTTTAAAGAAGGAGGAGAGTATATCGACTATATAAAAATCAAAGATATAATTGAAGGTTTTACTAAGTGGGAAGTACTGGGACCAGCCACAAGTCAGGATGTTCTTGATGAAGCTCAAAAGAATGCAAACAACCATGTTCCTACTGTAGCATGGGATTCATCCAAAGATTACGGTCATATCGCTATCATTCTTCCAGGTCAACAAAAGAAAAGTGGCAAATGGGGATTGGATTGTCCGAATTCAGCCTCTTTTTTCAGGCATAAAGTTGAATGTTATTTCGATAAGCCTTTATCGTATTCCTTTACAAGCCCAAAGAACATAATGATCTATGTTAAAAAGAGTTAGGAGTTTTTACTTCTAGTTTTTGACCAAGGCTTTATTTGCCAAGTAATTTTAGCAGTAGAAAGATGATTATTTTCTTGATCCAAGCATTGAACTTGCACTTCTAGGTCACAATGATCATCGACTTCAATTTTTTTGCGTATCTCCTTGCATTCTTCTTCTGAAAGAGTAAAACTACATGATGCGTTCATTTTTCCCTGGTAAAAATAGGCGACATGGATTTCTTTCATGATTAGCCTGTACTCTTTAAAGGAAAATTGTGTACCCAGCACTAAGCCACTCGTATATTCAGCACAAGTGGCCATCGCACATGCATGAATGGTTTTGATATGATTCAAATTGGATTTTCTGTAGGGCAAAGACACTTTTGCAAATCCTTTCTTCACTTCTAAAATGTCAAACCTATGTGGTTTGTTGAATGGAATCCCAATCGCTAAGACCTTATTGAGTTTCCACAATTGAAACTTGGAACGACCTGCCTTTTGTATTAATGCCTGAATATCCACAACTACTGTTCGATGATCTTTTTAATGTC
>JAUICI010000081.1 GCA_030427935.1 Bacteroidia bacterium
GTGCTCTGTATAGTCCATGCTTTGATCTGTGATCAGCAACGTCAGATTTTCTAGAAAGTGTAATCACTCCCTCTTCCAACTTCACTTCAACAGCTTCAGCATCAATAGCTTGTTCTAATTCACCTTTTGGCCCTTTAACCTTTACAGAATCAGCTGAAATATTAACTTCAACTCCCTGAGGTACATTAATTGGCGCGTTTCCTACTCTAGACATTTCTTTTGCTGTTTAAAATATTAATAAACGTAACAAAGAACTTCGCCACCAACCTTTTCGTTTCTTGCTTCTTTATCTGTCATCAAACCTTTGGAAGTTGAAATCACTGCGATTCCAAGACCATTAAGGACTCTTGGCAAATCAGAAGAAGAGCAATACTTTCTAAGACCAGGTTTAGAAACTCTTTCTAATTTTGTTATTGCTGATACACTAGTGCTCGGGTTGTACTTCAAAGCGATTTTGATGTTCCCTTGCTTATTGTCTGTATCCTCAAGTTTATAATTCAAGATATATCCTTTATCTAATAGAATCTTTGTGATCTCTTTCTTTACATTAGATGCAGGAATATCAACTACTTTTTTTCTTGCGCTGATAGCATTCCTTACTCTAGTTAAGTAATCAGCTATTGGATCTGTATTCATTACTTAGTTTTTTTACTTATTACCAACTTGCTTTCTTAACACCTGGTATTTTACCTGCCAAAGCCATTTCTCTAAATGTTACTCTGGAAATACCAAATTGTCTCATATATCCTCTTGGTCTACCTGTCAAGCTACATCTGTTGTGTTTTCTGATGTAGGATGAATTCTTAGGAAGCTTTTGTAGTGCATCCCAATCACCGGCAGCTTTCAAAGCAGCTCTTTTTTCAGCGTACTTCTCAACCAACTTTTCTCTCTTGCGCTCACGCGCTTTCATTGATTCTTTTGCCATTTCTTAATTTTTTGTGAATGGGAACCCAAATTCCAATAGTAACGCTTTTGCTTCTTCATCTGTGTCAGCAGACGTTACGAATGTGATGTCCATTCCTAAGATTTTATTTACTTTATCAATATCAATTTCAGGGAAAATGATGTGTTCCTTAACACCCATATTGAAGTTTCCTCTTCCATCGAAACCTTTTGCTTTTACACCTTTAAAGTCTCTTGTTCTTGGCAGAGAAACAGAAATCAATCTGTCTAAGAATTCATACATTTTCACCCCTCTCAAGGTAACTTTAGTTCCAATCGGCATTCCTTTTCTCAATTTAAAATTTGAGACATCCTTCTTGGAATAAGTTGCAATTGCTTTTTGACCAGTTATTGAAGTCAAATCCTCAATTGCCGCATCAATAATTTTCTTATCTGCAACAGCTTCACCTAGACCTTGAGACAAAATGATTTTCTCAAGTTTAGGAACCTGCATGCTTGACTTATAGTTGAAATCTCCTTGAAGTTTAGGAACGATTTCATCGTCATATTTTTTTCTTAATCTTGGTACGTAACTCATGACTATATCTCCTCTCCAGTTTTTTTAGAATATCTAACCAACTTACCATCGTCATTTTTTCTTCTTCCTATTCTTGAAGCAGTTCCACCAGAAACAATCATCAAGTTTGAAATATGAATAGACGCTTCAGTTTCTTCAATTCCTCCCTGAGGGTTTGAAGCACTAGGCTTAACATGTTTTTTTACGATGTTTACCCCTTCTACTACTGCTCTGTTTTTTGCTTTATCAATCTCAAGAACTTTTCCTTCGCTCCCTTTTGATTCTCCGGCTGTAACTTTTACAGAGTCTCCTACTTTAATGTGAAGTTTATTTCCCATAATCTTCAATTTATAACACCTCAGGTGCTAGTGAAACAATCTTCATGTATTGCTTATCCCTTAGCTCTCTGGAAACAGGGCCAAAGATACGCGTACCTCTCATCTCGTCAGCTGCATTTAACAAAACAACTGCATTGTCATCAAACCTAATGTAAGAACCATCTGGTCTTCTGATTTCTTTTTTCGTTCTAACTACTACTGCCTTGGCTACCGTTCCTTTTTTGATATTACCAGAGGGCAATGCGCTCTTAACAGAAACAACAATTTTGTCACCTACTGAAGCATATCTTCTCTTTGTACCACCAAGTACACGGATACATAATACTTCTTTTGCTCCACTATTGTCTGCTACTGCTAATCTAGATTCTTGTTGTATCATCTTTCAATAGAATTAAACTATTACTTAGCTCTTTCAATAATTTCTACTAATCTCCAACACTTAGTTTTACTAAGCGGTCTTGTTTCCATGATTTTCACAGTGTCACCAATGTTACACTCTTCTTTTTCATCATGAGCAACAAATTTCTTCGTGTTCTTTACGAACTTCCCGTATTTAGGGTGCTTCATTTTTCTCTCAACTGAGACAACGATTGACTTATTCATCTTATCGCTGGTTACGACCCCAATTCTCTCTTTTCTTAAATTTCGCTTTTCCATTATAAGCACTTTTATAAGTTAACGCGTTTAGTTCGCGCTATTCTCTCTTTTAGTCAATTCAGTCTTCAGTCTAGCGATATCTCTTCTCATATGTCTAAGCTGAATAGGATTTTCTAACGTAGAAACCGTGTGAGAAAGTTTCAATTTTGAATACTTTTCTTCGATCTCAAAAATCTTATCCTTTAAATCTTCCATTGAGAATTGTACAATTTCTTCCTGCTTCATCTCTCAAATTTTTATCCTTCGTAATCGTTTCTAACTACAAATTTTGTTTTTACAGGTAATTTTTGAGCCGCAAGTCTCATCGCTTCTTGAGCAACCTCTAAAGGAACACCCTCAGCTTCGAACATGATTCTTCCTGGTCTAACTACAGCCACCCAATGAGATGGAGCACCTTTACCTTTACCCATCCTAACCTCTGCAGGCTTTGATGTTACTGGTTTATCTGGGAAGATTCTGATCCAAACTTTACCTTCTCTTTTCATATATCTTGTAACCGCAATCCTTGCAGCTTCAATTTGTCTTGACGTGATCCATCCTGGCTCCAACGTCTTTAGTCCAAAAGAACCAAAAGCAATTCTAGAACCTCTATGAGCTAGACCTCTATTTCTACCTTTTTGCGCCTTTCTGAACTTTGTCTTTTTCGGTTGTAACATTTTCTTTAATCTTTAAAATGATTACTTCTTCTTTCTCTTGAATTTCTTACCACCTTTAGCAGCTAACCCAACATTTGGCGAAAGATCTCTTTTTCCATATACTTCACCTTTACAGATCCATACTTTGATTCCGATTCTTCCGTAAGTTGTGTGCGCTTCACTGATAGCATAATCAATATCCGCTCTGAAAGTGTGCAAAGGAGTTCTACCGTCTTTATAAAGTTCACTTCTCGCCATTTCAGCACCATTCAATCTTCCACTGATCTTAACTTTGATACCTTCAGCTCCCATTCTCATAGTAGAAGCGATAGCCATTTTGATTGCTCTTCTGAAAGAAATTCTTCCTTCAATTTGTCTCGCAATTCCATCCGCTACCAATTTAGCATCTAGTTCAGGTCTCTTAATTTCAAAGATGTTGATTTGAATTTCCTTTTTAGTCAATTTCTTCAACTCACCTTTCAGTTTATCAACTTCCTGTCCGCCTTTCCCGATGATAACACCTGGTCTAGCAGTATTTACAGTTACAGTGATCAACTTCAAAGTTCTCTCAATGATAATCTTCGAAACACTCGCTCTATTCAATCTCGCGTAAAGATATTTTCTGATTTTATCATCTTCAACAATCTTTTCACGATAGTTATTTCCACCAAACCAATTCGACTCCCATCCGTGGATATAACCTAATCTGTTTCCTATTGGATTTGTTTTTTGTCCCATTTCTGTTTCTTATTAGTTTTTACTATCCACTACGATAGTTACGTGATTTGATCTTTTTCTAATTCTATGAGCTCTTCCTTGAGGAGCTGGTTGGATTCTTTTCAACATACCTGCTGAACCAACTTCAATCGACTTCACGATCAACTCTTCATCCTCAAGATTCTTCTCTTCATTCTTTTGTTCCCAGTTTGCGATTGCTGATCTCAAAAGAGTAGCTAGTCTTCCTGATGCTTCTCTAGGGTTGTGTTGAAGGATGTTCAAAGCTTTGTTCACTTCAACTCCTCTAACTAGATCTGCTACCATTCGCATTTTTCTAGGCGACACCGGACAATTGTTCAATTTGGCAAAAGCGATGTTCTTTCTCTCTTCTTTTAGCTTTTCAGCTCTTAATCTTTTCTTTGCACCCATGGCTTAAGCTTATTTTCTTTTATCCTTTTTACCAGCGTGTCCTCTGAAGTTTCTAGTTGGAGAAAATTCACCGAATTTGTGTCCAACCATATTTTCAGTAACAAATACTGGGATAAATTTATTTCCATTATGAACTGCGACAGTCGTTCCTACGAAATCAGGAGTAATTGTAGAGGCTCTTGACCAAGTTTTAATTACTGATTTCTTACCAGACTCATTTTGTTCATCAATTCTCTTTTGAAGTTTATAGTGAACAAATGGCGGTTTTTTTAATGATCTACTCATAATTTCCTAATTATTTCTTTCTTTTCTCAACAATTAACCTGTTCGAATACTTCGTTTTCGATCTTGTCTTGTATCCTTTAGCAGGCAATCCTTTTCTTGATCTTGGGTGACCTCCAGAAGATCTTCCTTCACCACCACCCATTGGGTGATCAACAGGATTCATTACAACACCACGAACTCTAGGTCTTCTACCTAACCATCTACTTCTACCAGCTTTACCTGAAACAATCAAGTTATGCTCAGAATTGGATACAGATCCGATAGTCGCAAGACAAGTGATTAAGATCATTCTAGTTTCACCAGAAGGCATCTTTACAATTGCATATTTACCATCTCTTGCATTCAACTGTGCATAAGTACCAGCACTTCTTGCGATTGAAGCACCTTTTCCAGGGTTTAATTCAATATTATGAATTACAGTACCTAATGGAATATCGGATAGGAACATTGCATTTCCTACATTAGGAGCAACACCTTTTCCTGATTCCACAACATCACCAACTTTAAGACCTTCTGGAGCGATAATATATCTCTTCTCTCCATCTTTATAATAAAGCAATGCAATTCTAGCAGATCTGTTTGGATCGTATTCGATCGACTTTACAGTCGCTGGAATATTATGCTTATTTCTCTTAAAGTCAATAATTCTATATCTCTTCTTATGACCACCACCTAAGTATCTCATGGTCATCTTTCCGTCGTTATTACGACCTCCGGATTTCTTTTTTGAAGCGATCAAGCTTTTTTCAGGCTTGTCTGTAGTAACAGAGTTAAAATCAGAGATGATTTTGTGTCTCTGTCCCGGAGTCATTGGTTTTAACTTTCTTAATCCCATTTCTAATAATCTTTATTAAATGTTAGAATATAAGTCAATTGTTTCACCCTCCGCTACAGTAACAATCGCTTTCTTCCAAGCTTTTGTTCTAGCTTCAACAATCCCCTTATTCGTATACTTGGTTTTCGCTTTTCCACCTCCGTAGTTCATTGTTCTCACTTTTTCCAGTGAAACACCGTATAACTCTTCGATGGCGTTTTTAATTTGCAACTTATTCGCTCTTTTGTCAACGATAAAAGTGAATTTTCCGTTCTCTTCTGAGTCGAAAGATGCCTTTTCTGTAATTACAGGTTTAATAACAATGCTTCCCATCTCTTCTTAGTTTAATACGTTATCAATTTTATCAATAGAGCTTACTGCAAAAACAACTTTGTTTGCATTCAGAATGTCGTACGTGTTCAATGAATCTGCTGTTACAACTTTCGTCTTTGGAATGTTTCTTGAAGACAATAGTACATTCTTATCGTTGTCTGCAGTTACCACAAGTACATTTGATCCAGCAACTTTCAAGTTGTCAAGAATTGAAACAAACTCTTTTGTTTTTGGAGCTTTGAAATTCAAATCTTCTAAAACAATAATGTTGTTTTCTTGAGCTTTATAAGTAAGCGCTGATTTTCTTGCCAATCTTTTCACTTTCTTATTCAATTTGAAACCATAGTTTCTTGGTCTTGGACCAAAAACTCTACCTCCACCTCTGAATACAGGTGATTTAATTGACCCAGCTCTTGCTGTACCAGTTCCTTTTTGCTTTTTGATCTTTCTTGTAGACCCAGTGATTTCTGCTCTTTCCTTAGACTTGTGAGTTCCTTGTCTTTGGTTTGCCAAATATTGTTTTACATCAAGATAAATGGCATGATCATTTGGTTCAATACCAAAAATAGAACTATTCAGACTCACTTTTTTAGAGGTTTCTTTCCCCTTAATATCAACTACCTTTAATTCCATTATTTCTTAACAATTACGTATGAACCTTTTGGTCCAGGGATCGATCCCTTTACCAACAATAAATTCTTCTCAGCCAATACTTTTAAAACAACAAGGTTTTGAACTGTTACTTTTTCATTTCCTGTTTGACCTGCCATTCTCATTCCTTTGAATACTCTCGCTGGATAAGAAGCAGCACCAATAGATCCTGGAGCTCTTTCTCTGTTGTGCTGACCGTGAGTTCTTTGACCTACACCACCGAATCCGTGTCTTTTCACAACACCTTGAAAACCTTTACCTTTAGAGGTTCCAGTTACATCAACATACTCACCTTCAGCGAAGATATCTACATTGATCATGTCTCCTAATTTTACATCATCAGCAAAACCATCAACTTCAATTAATTTATGAAGCGGCTCTGTTTTTGCTTTCTTGAAGTGTCCTTTCATAGCGTTCGGAGTATTCTTTTCTTTCTTATCTCCAAAGCCAATCTGAACAGCTTCATAACCGTCTTTGTCGGCAGTCTTAACTTGCGTTACTACACAAGGACCAGCTTCTATCACTGTGCATGGTGTTGCCTTACCCTCAGCACTGTAGACGCTAGTCATTCCGACTTTTCTTCCAATTATACCTGGCATCCTTTACTTATTATAAATTAAACTTTAATTTCTACGTCAACCCCACTTGGTAACTCCAATCTCATTAGAGCGTCAACTGTCTTAGAAGATGAAGAATAGATATCCATCAATCTTTTGTAAGCACATAATTCGAATTGCTCTCTAGCTTTCTTGTTTACGTGTGGAGATTTTAATACTGTATAAATTCTCTTGTGAGTTGGAAGTGGAATTGGTCCGCTTACAACAGCACCAGTAGACTTTACAGTCTTCACAATCTTCTCAGCCGATTTGTCAACTAAATTGTGATCGTACGACTTTAATTTGATTCTAATCTTTTGGCTCATTATTCTATATATTAAGCTTCAATTTTACCTTTAACCTTAGCGATCACTTGATCAGCAACATTTCTTGGACAATCATCATAGTGAGAGAATTCCATAGTAGAAGTAGCTCTACCCGATGAAATTGTTCTCAATTGAGTTACATATCCAAACATCTCAGAAAGTGGAACTTTCGCTTTGATAACTTTCGCACCAGCTCTATCATCCATACCTTCCATCTGACCTCTTCTTCTATTTAAGTCAGCTACGATATCACCCATGTTTTCTTCTGGAGTCACAACCTCTAATTTCATGATTGGCTCAAGAAGAACTGGATTAGCTTGAGGAATTGCATTTCTGTATGCCATTTTCGCACAGACTTCGAATGATAGAGAATCTGAATCGACTGCGTGGAATGAACCATCGTTCAATTCAACTTTCATGCTATCCATAGGGAATCCTGCAAGAACACCATTCTTCATTGCTTGCTCAAATCCTTTTTCAACAGATGGAATAAATTCTCTTGGAATGTTACCACCTTTAATGTTGTTTACGAATTCTAATCCTTCTTTTTCTGGATCATCTTGAGGCATAATTTTCACAACGATGTCTGCGAATTTACCACGACCACCAGACTGCTTCTTATAGATTTCTCTATGATCAACAACTCCAGAAATCTTCTCTTTGTAAGATACTTGTGGCTCACCCTCGTTCACTTCTACTTTGAATTCTCTTTTCAATCTATCGATCAAAATTTCCAAGTGAAGCTCACCCATACCAGAAATCACAGTTTGACCAGAATCCTCATCTGTATGGATTTTAAATGTTGGATCCTCTTCAGCAAGCTTTCCAAGTCCAATACCTAACTTATCCACATCAGCCTGAGACTTAGGCTCAATAGCGATTCCGATTACAGGATCCGGGAAAGTCATTGATTCT
Organism: Bacteroidia bacterium; assembly: GCA_030427935.1. Lineage (GTDB taxonomy): Bacteria > Bacteroidota > Bacteroidia > Flavobacteriales_D > Crocinitomicaceae > JAGQYP01. Next base: position 8,156 of record JAUICI010000081.1, read on the forward strand.
AGTACCAATGGAGCTTTCTCATCACATAAAGTATCTCCTGTTCTAATATCTTTAAATCCAACAGCAGCCCCAATATCACCAGCACCAATCTGATCGATTGAATTCTGCTTATTTGAGTGCATTTGGAAGATTCTTGAGATTCTCTCTTTCTTTTCAGTTCTTGTATTGAACACATAAGAACCAGCATCCAGTTTCCCAGAATAAACTCTGAAGAAACACAATCTACCAACGAATGGGTCAGTAGCAATTTTAAATGCTAAAGCAGAGAAAGGCTCTTCATAAGTAGGTTCTCTTTTCGCTGGAGTCTCTGAATGCATTTCAGTTCCTTCAACAGCTCCAATATCTTTCGGCGATGGTAAGAAAGCCATAACAGCATCCAACATCGTTTGTACTCCTTTATTCTTAAATGCAGAACCACACATAACCGGCTGAATCGTCATATCGATCGTCGATTTTCTAATTGCTGCATGCATTTCTTCTAAAGTGATCGAATCTGGATCTTCGAAGAATTTTTCCATAAGAGCTTCATCAGATTCAGCAACTGCTTCAACCAATTTCTCTCTCCATTCGTTTGCCTCATCAACTAATTCAGCTGGGATATCAAACTCTTCGTAAGTCATCCCCATATCAGCTTCATTCCAAGATATCCCTTTCATTGTGATCAAATCAACCACACCTTTGAAATCATCCTCAGCTCCGATAGGAATTTGAAGTGGAATTGGGTTACCACCTAATCTTTCTTTCACCTCTGATACACATCTGAAGAAATCAGCCCCAGCTCTATCCATTTTGTTTACGAAACAGATTCTTGGAACTCCGTACTTATCCGCTTGTCTCCAAACAGTTTCAGACTGTGGCTCAACACCTGAAGCAGCGCAAATCAAAGCTACCGCACCATCCAATACTCTTAAAGATCTCTCTACCTCTACAGTAAAGTCAACGTGACCCGGAGTATCAATAATGTTTACTCTATATTCTTTTGTACCATCAACCGGCTTTCCTTGAACAGTTGGGTAATTCCAGAAACAAGTAGTTGCAGCCGAAGTAATTGTAATACCTCTTTCCTGCTCTTGCTCCATCCAGTCCATTGTAGCAGCACCATCGTGCACCTCACCAATTTTGTGCGAAATACCTGTATAATACAGAATTCTCTCAGTAGTTGTCGTTTTACCGGCATCTACGTGAGCCATAATTCCGATGTTTCTTGTGAATGTTAAATCTCTTTTAGCCATTGTACTATTTATTAAAATCTGAAATGTGAGAATGCTTTATTGGCTTCTGCCATTCTGTGCGTATCTTCCTTCTTCTTGTATGCCGCTCCTTCTTCTTTAGCAGCTGCAATAATCTCTGCTGCCAATTTCTGAGCCATTGATCTTTCGTTTCTCTTTCTAGCGAAACCAATCAACCACTTCATAGCTAGAGATTGCTTTCTACTGTCTCTTACAGGTGATGGAATTTGAAAAGTAGCACCACCAACTCTACGAGATTTAACCTCTACACCTGGAGTAACATTTTCCAATGCCTTTTTCCAAGTTTCTAATCCTGTTCCCTCTTCAACTTTCGAATCAACGATTTCGATTGCATCGTAGAATATTTTAAAGGCAAGATTTTTCTTACCGCTATACATCAAGTTATTAACGAACTTAGTTACCTGAACATCATTAAACTTTGGATCTGGTAACGTAGGTATTCTTTTTGCTGTTTTTCTTCTCATGATAAAGTGCTTTTATTTTTTTGGTCTCTTTGCACCATACTTAGATCTTCTCTGGAATCTTCCTTCAACTCCTGCAGTATCCAATGCTCCACGAACAATGTGATATCTTACACCAGGTAAATCTTTTACCCTTCCTCCTCTAATAAGTACAATCGAGTGTTCTTGAAGGTTGTGACCTTCACCTCCTATGTAAGCGTTAACTTCTTTTCCATTCGTCAACCTTACCCTAGCAACTTTTCTCATAGCCGAATTCGGCTTTTTAGGTGTAGCGGTGTAAACTCTCACACATACTCCTCTTCGCTGCGGACAAGAATCAAGTGCAATCGACTTGGACTTCTTGACGTTCACGGTTCTACCTTTTCTTACTAACTGTTGTATAGTTGGCATATTTGCGTTAAATTTTTATACAATACATTATTACCCAAAATCTATTTTTGGGGGTGCAAAGATACCGCTTTTTTACGATTAAACAAGGCTAAGCCCGAAAAAATCAGGATTTTTCAACATTTTTCTGTGAGTGAATTCCTGAGAGCCTTGCTACACAAGATTTTAGAGAATTAAATAATTTTTAACTTTCTCATAATGAAGGGAAATTTAAGAATAATTATAGACTTGTTGAAAGGTTTCGAAATTCGTATTCTGTAAAAAAGTATTTTTGCAAACATGGGATATTTAGATGAGTTAAATGAAGCACAAAGAGAAGCGGTTGTACATACAGAAGGTCCTTCAATGGTAATTGCTGGTGCTGGTTCTGGAAAAACACGTGTTTTAACTTATCGGATTGCACACCTTTTAAACAATGGAGTTGACCCTTTTAGCATTCTCTCATTGACGTTTACAAACAAAGCGGCAAGAGAAATGAAAGAAAGGATATCAAAAATTATTGGTGATACAGAAGCAAAGAATATCTCCATGGGAACCTTTCACTCTGTGTTTTCAAAGATTCTTCGATTTAATGCGGAGAAGTTAGGCTACCCATCAAATTTCACTATCTACGATACACAGGATTCTCGAAGCTTACTAAAGACCATTATTAAAGAATTAGGCTTAGATGATAAAATCTATAAGCCTTCTATTGTACACGGAAGGATTTCTAGTGCAAAAAACAATTTGATTGGTCCCGCAGCATATGAAGCAAATGCTGAAATTGTTGGAGAAGATCGTATGAGCGGCAAACCAAGATTATTTGAAATCTATAAGATCTATAACCGAAGATGCTTCAAAGCGGGCGCCATGGATTTTGACGATCTTCTTTTCAATACTAATGTGCTATTGAGAGATTTTCCTGAAGTCCTACATTTTTATCAGCATAAATTTAAATACATCCTTGTAGATGAGTATCAAGACACAAATTATAGTCAGTATTTGATTGTAAAAAAATTAGCAGCTGTATTTGAAAACATATGTGTGGTAGGAGACGATGCCCAAAGTATTTATGCCTTTCGGGGAGCGAATATTGAAAACATCTTAAACTTTAAAAAGGATTATCCCGATTATCATTTATTTAAACTAGAACAGAATTATCGTTCAACAAAAACTATTGTTGCCGCGGCAAATAGCATTATCGCTAAAAACAAAAATCAAATTAAAAAAGATGTTTGGACGGATAATGTTGGTGGGAACAAGATAAAAGTTTACCGCACTCTAACAGATAATGAAGAGGGAAAAGTCATCACGAATCAGATATGGGAAACTAAACAAACTGAGAACTGTGATTATGAAGACTTCACTATACTTTATCGAACAAATTCTCAATCGAGGTCTTTTGAAGAAAGCTTGCGCAAATTAAATATTCCATATAAAATCTACGGAGGCTTATCATTTTATCAAAGAAAGGAAATCAAGGATATTTTGGCTTATTTCAGGCTCTCTGCAAATCTATCTGATGAGGAAAGCTTGAAAAGAATCATCAACTATCCAAAAAGAGGAATTGGTAAAACCACAATTGAAAATTTGGTGGTTGCAGCAAATCATTATGAGGTTTCTATTTGGGAAATCATTTCAAATATTGGTCAGTATCAGTTGAAATTAAGTTCAGGGGTTATCAACAAACTGAATCAATTTGTGACCATGATCCAGAGTTTTCATGTACGCATAGAATCAGAGGAAGCCTATACTTTAGCTCAAGAAATTGCTAGTTCAACAGGGGTGCTGAAAGACCTTTATGACGACAAATCACCAGAAGGGGTGGCCAGATATGAGAATATTGAAGAATTACTTGCAGGAATAAAAGAGTTTTCGGAATCGGAAGGGACAGATGATAAAAAAATGAATTTGGCCGACTTCATGATGGATGTAGCGCTTTTAACCGATGCCGACCAGGAAAAAGAAGAAGATAAGAATAAGGTTACACTTATGACAGTTCATGCCAGCAAAGGTTTAGAATTTCCTTATGTATTTATTGTTGGAATGGAAGAAAATCTTTTTCCCAGTCAACTTTCTTTGAATTCACGTTCTGAACTCGAAGAAGAAAGACGATTATTTTATGTTGCTGTAACCAGAGCGGAGAAACAAGCATTCCTCTCATTTGCCACAAGTCGTTATCGTTGGGGAAAATTAATCACTTCTGAACCAAGTCGTTTTATTGAAGAAATTGACGAAGATTATTTGGAATGGGAAAATCCTTACGCTTCGGGTGCCGGAGGAGGAAGATCTCTGGCGAGTCGCAGAATGGGAGGTCAGAAAGATTCTTTTGAAAACTTTAGTGGTTTTGGAGCTGGAAAAACAAAAGCTACTCAAAATAAGCCTGCTCCGCCGAGGGTGCCTGCGGGAATGAAAAAAGTAAGCGATACAAGTTCTACCAAAGCTACAACTTCAGATTTAAGCGGCTTGAAAGTTGGTTATAATGTAGCCCATGAGAAATTTGGAAAAGGTAAAATTGTGGCTCTTTCAGGTGATTATCCAAATCAAAAAGCCACCGTATTTTTTCCACGGGTTGGTCAAAAGCAACTTCTTTTAAAATTTGCAAAATTAGAGATCCTCGATTAATGAAGAATCTTATTGCCTATTATCAAAAATCTCCCTTCGCAGTAATTATTTTTGTTGCTGTCCTTTTAAGAATACTTGCTTCAATTTTTGCTGAAGGTTACCTGATGCATGACGACCATTTCTTAATTATTGAAACTGGAGGATCTTGGGCCGATGGAAGGGACGCATTAGGCTGGCTTCCTGGTACCGAAGTTAGCTGGGGAGAACCGCAAGGTCACAGTTTATTATTCCCTGGTTTAAATATGGTTTGGATCATGATTTTGAAATTTTTTGGAATGCAAGATCCAAAATTGATCATGGTGTTTGTAAGATTGCTAACCTCTGTTTTTTCAATATTGACAGTCGTGTATGGGATAAAATTAGCACGATTAATCACAGATCAAAAAAATAGCATACTAATTGGGTGGGTTTTAGCAATACTATGGGTTTTACCGTTTTTAGGAGTAAGAAGTTTGGTAGAAGTTGTGAGTATTCCATTTTTGGTTATTCCTGTATATCAAATCATTAAAAAAGACAAAGAGAACGGCTCTATTTGGACCTATCTATTTGCAGGCATTCTACTGGGCATGGCATTTTCGTTTCGATATCAAACGGCCTTATTCACTTTTGGAGTAGGATTGGTTGTGTTTTTTCAGAAAAAATGGATCGAAAGCATCTTGCTTATCATCGGCTTTTCGATTCCAACCCTTATCTTTCAAGGACTAGTTGATTTCATGGTTTGGGGTAGACCATTTGCTGAAATGAAAGCCTATATTGACTATAATGCAACGCATTCTACTGATTATGTGATGGCTCAATGGTGGGCATATCCTTTGGTTTTAATGTTTATTGGGCTGAGCTTCATAAATATTGGTTGGTTTATTGGTTTTTTCAAGGTATTTCGAAAGTATCTTATTATTTCAATTCCGGTTTTTATATTTCTTGCTTTTCACACCTATTTCCCAAATAGACAGGAGCGATTTATACTACCCGTCGTGCCTTTATTTATCATTTTAGGGATAATTGGCTGGAATGAAATGGTGAACTTTTCAAAAGGCAAACTATTGAAACGCTTCAATTCTATCGGAATTTGGATGTTTTTTATATTAAATATTGTGATGGGGCTATTCCTAGACTTTTCTTACTCTAAAAAAACTCGAGTCGAAGCTGCCTACTATGTTTATCAGGATCCGGACAAAGGGAGGTTCACTTTATTAATAGAAAACACCGGTGGAGGAAAAGTCCCTCAATATCCCAAATTTTATTCGCAAAACTGGGATACCTATGAATTCTATCTCGGAAACCCAAAAGATTACGAAAAATTGAGATGGTGGATGAGCGAAGACGGTCCAAGAAATCAACCAGAAGTTAAGTATGTGATGTTCTTCAATAACAAGAATATAGAGACAAGAATTGATTCAATCAAAAAGTATTATCCTAACATCAAATTTGAAAAAGAAATAAAAGCTGGAGGGATTGACAAGATCTTACATGACTTAAACCCAAGGAACAATAATCATGACCTTTTCATTTACAAAAACTTGGATTATTAGATCATTTTAATCTCCTCCCCTAGTCGCCATTTTTTTAGAATTGTCTCAGAATTGAGTGGTTTTCCGGTATAATGAACTTTGGAATCTTTAAACACTTGTGATCTAATTAATGGCTCGATTACGACTTCTCCTTGAGGCCATGCGGTAGAATGAATTGCAAATAACTTTCCACTATCATTAACAACAAATCCAACATGATTATCCAGACCAACAATAAACAATTCATCTTTAAATTTTGAAACATATGCGTAAAAAGCAGTAAAATCATTATTTCCAAACACCTTCACATCTTCTTTCTTACTGAAGGAAATGACAATTTTAGAGGATGCCTGTTGTGCAAATTTCACTCGATTGCATTTAAAGCCAGCATGTTCCAAGGTTGTCATAACAAAGTAACCACAAGCAATATTTCCTTTTTGAGGTATCGTAGAAGTACCATTAAAATCCCATTTTGTTCCTTGCCAAGCTGGGAAAATGGAATCTTTTAAGGAGTAAAAGATGTAAGCCTTGATTTTCTTGAAGTCGAATGTTTTCGAGTAAAAACCTTTCCTATGATTTTGAATATTCATTTTCAATTGTTCATAGGACTCCGGACTTATTTTTTTATTATTGGACTGACTTGATTCTTTTGTGCCACAAGAAATCAGAAGAAAAAGCAGTATTAGATGAATAATGCGCATACCATTTAAACTGAAAAACAAATCATTTATTTCAATTTATTGAATATATCCCAAAGTACAATTCCGCAGGAAACCGAAATATTAAAAGAATGCTTGGTTCCAAATTGAGGGATTTCAATGACACTATCGGACAAATTTATCACATCTTGTTGCACTCCGTTTACTTCATTTCCAAATATAAGTGCAATATCCTTTTTTTCGGGAGTGAATTCATTCAAAAATGTTTTATTCTCTGCTTGCTCAACCGAGGCAATATGCACGTGATCTTTTTTCAACTCTTGAATCAGTTCGATAATAGACTCACGATATTCCCATTCAACAGATTCTGTAGCTCCCAGGGCAGTTTTTTGTATTTCTCGATGCGGTGGTTTTGCCGTTATTCCACATAGATATATTTTTTTCACTTTAAATGCATCGCTCGTTCTAAAAACAGAGCCAATATTATTCAGGGATCGAATATCATCCAAAAGGACAATTATGGGAGATTTTTCTCCTTCTTTGAATTCTTTTAGAGAAATTCGATCTAGTTCCTCCAGTTTTAATTTTCTGTTCATAAAATGCTTAAAGTCTTAATAAATTGATGGGTTTCTGACAGGTTTAAGCCTTAACTTTAACAGCTCAAAATTAAAGATAATTGGCGAAGAAAAAAGGAAATAAGGAAACCCCTTTGATGAAACAGTACAATCAGATCAAAGCAAAGTATCCTGATGCCATGTTATTGTTTCGAGTTGGGGATTTTTACGAATGTTTTGGAGATGATGCCATCAAGGCTTCAAAGATTTTAGGAATCATTCTTACGAAGAGGAAAAATGGCTCTGCATCTGAAATCGCCTTAGCTGGTTTCCCACATCATTCGATCGACACTTATCTTCCCAAACTTGTAAGAGCTGGTCAAAGAGTAGCCATCTGCGATCAACTTGAAGACCCCAAACAGACCAAAACAATCGTCAAACGCGGTGTAACAGAACTTGTAACTCCTGGAGTATCCTACAATGACAAGATTCTTGAGAATAAAAAAAATAATTTTCTGGCATCTGTCCATTTTACAAAGGAGAAACTTGGTGTCGCTTTCTTGGATATCTCCACAGGAGAATTCTTTGTTGCAGAAGGTAGTGCAGATTACATTTTAAAGCTGATTCAGGGATTCAACCCTAGTGAAGTGCTTTATGAAAAGAATCGAAAAGATGATTTTTATGAACTCATGCAAGACCAATATTATTCTTATCGTTTGGATGACTGGGTTTTCACAAATGAGTTTGGTAGCGAGACATTATTAAAGCAGTTTGAAACGAAATCTCTAAAGGGTTTTGGAATTGAAAATATGGATGCTGCTATAGTTGCAGCAGGGTC
>JAUICI010000265.1 GCA_030427935.1 Bacteroidia bacterium
CAGCATCTCAATATTGATAATTACGAACCCGGCGTAAACCAAAATATGCAAGAAACCAGCAATTGGTCTTCTCGTCATTTTCGATTGCCCCAAAGCAACCCGAGCCATGGTTCCGAAATCTCCTTTTGCTTTGTATTCACGACCAAGACCAATATTGTACTTGATCTTCAAGATGTTTTTTGTGAATAATACAATTGCTGCAACAAGCAATACAATAAAAACGATGTTTGCTATCCCCATTCTATAATTTTAAGTAGTCTTTATCTTGTTGTATCCAGTATGATACGAAGTTTTTTCTCGTCCGCGGGAGACAGTTGAACTCCCTTGGCTTTCTTTCCAAACACACTAAAGTGAATATATCGCTCTGGATGTGCTTGTAAATCATCAACCAAGTTCTGTAGTCTTTTGTTCGTAATGATCAGTTCCGTATACAAACTGTCGTCGTGAATCAATTTTCCAATCGTACCGTTTCCATCTTTGATATCCTTAAGTACAGCACTTACATGAGTCAGTGTATTCTTGGCTTCTTTGATCACCAATTTGAAATCTGATTTCACTAAAGAATCCGTTAGACCTTCCACATTTGATATGATTGCTGTAATCTTTGCATTAGATGATTTCAAGTTGGAAGTTATACTTTCGACATTAGATAAAATTCTTCCTAATCTTTCCGTTTCATTATCGATTAGCAAGTTAATCTTTGTTGCCGTCATACTAAATTTTGAAATAGCTGCTTTCACTTCGTAAAGCGACTCATCAATCGTATAGGCTGCAGAAGTGTCCCAGAAAGAACCAATGGAAACTACGATATCATCAATAGAACCCATTAAGTTTTCCAGCTTCCTTTTCACCGGTGCAAGCTCCTTATCCAAAGCTTCGGCAAGAGAAGGATCAATTTCTCCTCGGATATAGCCTCCGTTGTCAATAAAGTTCGATGTTGTATCAGATAGCTCAAGATCTATGGAAACTTCCCCTAGAAGTGAGGAGGTGATTCGAGCAACCGAACCTTCTGGAATTCTTTCTGCCAACTCTGGATGGGTAATTCCAATTTCCACGATTACCTTGGATGGGTCATCTGGATTGTATTTGGTCGATCTAACCTGTCCTACTCTCAAACCCCGATAGTAAACTGGACTTGAAGTATTCAAACCTTTGGAAACCACGTCGTATTCCGCATAGACAGTAAATTCGCTTGCGAAAACGTTAATACCTTTTAAGAAATTGATTCCAACTACAAGTGTAGTAATCGCAATGACTACAACCAATCCCGTTTTGAATTCCTTTGAAACTTTCAAATCAAGTTTATTTTTCCGCTAATTTAATAGCTTTTTCCAAATTAATTCTATTTCCATTCTGAAAAGCCACCACAAATGCCAATGGAAAATCAGATTCTTTCAGTTCTTTCATTTTTGCTTTAGCCGAAGCGTAATCATTCACAAACTGCCCATAAGTGTATTTATAAAGGCCGTCATGCTCATATTCATCAATGGTATGCCCTTTAAATAACTTATCAGTCGTTTTGATTCTTGTTTTCGAAGCTTCCACTTGAATTTTAAAAACGACACTTTCGGGTCCAATATTTTTTAACTCCTCTTTTTTCTCAATTTCTCGTACCTCTTTTTCCTCCTTCTTGATTTCTTTAATCGCATCCGCATCTTCAACCAAGTGATTCACTCCTTCAATTTCATTCTTATACTGCTGAAAGGCCTTGAAAATCGAATTGGCCATTTTCGCTTGATTTGTCGAATCCTTCAAGAACTTCTCTTCATTTGGTCTTGTTAAAAAACCAGTTTCAATCAATACACTTGGCATGGTCGTTTGGTACAACACCAAAAAACCTGCTTGTTTCACTCCCCGATCAAATCGACCCAAACTCTTGAATTGAGATTGAATTTTTGATGCAAAACTGATGGATTGATCCAAAAACACACTCAACTGAATAGAACGCGCAATCAAGGCATCAGGAGACATGTCGAAATCTTTATACTTCTCTCCTCCATCATCCTCAAGATAAATAGTTGAGTTTTCCCTTTCGGCAATTTGTTTTTGGGCTTCTGTTCGATGCAAACCAAGCACATAAGTTTCTGCCCCAAAAGCAGAGGAAGGCCCTGCATTGGCGTGAATACAGATAAAAAGATCCGCTTTATTCCGATTCGCAATTGCTGCTCGTTCTTTCAATTCAATAAAAACATCCTTTTTTCTGGTGTAAACCACCTTAATTTTCGGATACTTCTTCTCGATAAAAGCCCCTAGTTTTAAGGCAATTGAAAGACAAACATCTTTTTCATGGGTATTTTTACCATGGCAACCCGGATCCTTACCTCCGTGTCCGGCATCAATTACAATCGTTTTAATTCCTAACTCTGAGAGATTTTGTCCGTATAAAATTCCCGAGAGATAAATGCTTGATATTATAAGAATTAAAGTTCTCATACGTTTATTTCAATTAATTGCAGGTTTTGAGTGCTATTCAATACTCTATATTTGCAAAATGTTTGCCAGAAAGGCTTTTACAAAAATACGGGTTTAATATTGCTTCCTAGTAGCAGAAAAAACATACTTTTCCTCTTGCTGTTGTTGATAATAACAATGGTTAATGTCGTGTACGCACAAGACACGACGGCTACTTCTACAGATAATTATGTCAAAACAGAACTAAAAGACTCTGTTAAGCTTGACCAAGAATCTCTCGAAACCCCCATTAAGTATGACGCCAGAGACTCAATCATCACAGATCTTCAGAATGAAATTGTCTATCTGTATGGTGAAGCTGTCGTGGTTTATGGAGACATCAAACTCACCTCTGACATGATGATTGTAGACATGAACAAAAAGGAAGTTCAGGCTACTTACACTCTTGATTCTTTGGGCCAACCCGTTGGTAAACCTCATTTCAAACAGGGATCAGAAGAATTTACTGCTGATTCCAT
>JAUICI010000082.1 GCA_030427935.1 Bacteroidia bacterium
GATCTAAGCAAGGCGATGATAGCCGTTGCGGACAAATTAGAGGCAACACCAACGATGCAGTGGAAGAGCTTGAGTTTTAGGGGGGATACCAAAGGTGCCTATGAAATGAATGTAGAACAATTCGATGTAGAGGTGAAAGATGGTACGCATAATGGCGCATATGGGGTAGAGACCTATCACCATAGTCTTTCGGCAAAGGGAGTAGATTATAGTGTCTGGGCGCCTGGCATCGATCAGCATATTTTGAGTGCTAAGGAGGTGAAAGTCATTCAGGAGCAGCCTGGGTATCAGAAAATTGTTCTGATTGATCCAGCATTAGCGGATCTTCACCTACAAGCCGATTATTTTACTGATGATGGCCCTATCAAATTTCGAGAGTTGGTGATTGGCGGAGAGGCTAAAGGGGATTTAGTGATAGAGAATAGACCAGATGGAGTATCTATTTATACATGGGGGAAAAATCAACTGTTTTTGAAAGAAGGCAAACTTTATTTACCAAATTCTGACAAAAAAGGAGAAAAAGATGAAGAAAAGAAAAATTACCCTACTGGGGATTATGATTTTCTTAATGGACTATATGATGGACAAGTGACTATTCGTTTATTCGATGAGGTATTTCATATGTATATTCATGCTATTCAGCACAAAGATGGGACAATGGAATATGGCTTTATAGAGTTAGATCATTTTATCAATGATATTGGTAAATACCTAGATAGCTTAACGCCAAATATAATTTCCAATGTTTTAGTTGATTTGGGTACCGGTCCTGATAAAAAAGGGAATGCTTACAATTTAATTACAAGTGAATTTAAGCAAATTCATCTTATAAATTTACTGCCTGACATTAATAATAATGTTTTTGCTGCAAAAGAAGTTGGTCACCCTGAATTAAACGGTGAATTAGTTCGATTATCATCACTTATGAATCATATAATAAATGGCAATGTTAAGATTGAAAAAGAAGAGGATTTAACAATCTATAGCAAACTACATAAATGGATATGGCATAATTATATTTTAAAGTATTTAGATAAAATGGGATATGGGGAAGATTCGTTTAACCTTAAAGCAAGGCAATTAATGAATCAATGGATGAATGAAAACTTGAATCCACAAATAGAGATCCATTCTTCGCTTGATTTAACTCAATTGGGAACTTATGAACGCGGGCTATTAGATTTTGTTCAAGGGGATAAAATTGATGATATTAATATTGTCATCAATCAAATCGAGGCAGATTTTGGAAAAAAATTGAAAGATCGTGTAACACTTCATAACTTTCATACCCAACTAAAAGAGTTAAGGCTTCCAGAAATACATAAAACTTTTAGGAATGGTGAGTTTTTAGCAAAAGGCATGGATATTGAAACAATAGATTTATCGAAAAAGAAGGAAGAGAGTGCTGTTTTATCAATAAAGAACATCACGGTACAAAATTTTAGTTTAAACTTGGACAAATGACAAGGAAGATTTTCAAACTAGTATTTATTGGATTGTCGTTAGCATTTAATGTTTACGCTATTACGGTACCTCTCGAAAATTATTACAATATTGGGGTCATAAGATATGGTTTAGAATCAATACCTTGGTCTATAAACTTTGGCATTGTTTGGATCTTTTTTATTACGACATATTTTATAAAGAATCCTTTTAAATATTATCATAAAATTGGTTATGCTATTTTTGGTTTATACATATTTGTAAGTTGCGCGATAGTTGTGGCTGGTCATGGAACATCCGATAATCCAAACGAACCACATAATTCCATTATTATGATAGTAACAGCTATCTCCAATTTATTGTTTGGACTGTGGTGCATTCTAATAACTCCATTTGGGTATGATGAATTTATAAACTGGCCCTTCGAGCGAAGAGAAGATAAAGAAATCGATCAAAATGAATAAAATTTGCATAATACATTGAAAATAGGTTAAAAATAGAACGAAATTAGCAAAATATGGGTATTAAAAGTGTGATTACTTAAATCTTGTTAAACTCTAGATTACCTCAATACAATTAATTCAATTTAAATTGCTTATTTACAGATAAATAACTATATTTACTTATAATAAACACTAAAAAAGTAGCTATGATTTGGTTAGGGATGGCTCATGTAGATTTTACCGAATGGGGTTCCGAAGTTGCCTATGTTCAAGTGGCTTGCAAAGCAAATTCCAAGGAGCATTTTGTTGGTTTAATTAAAGATTCGTTTGATTGGCAAGAAATGAAAATGCTTGATATTGAATTAATACATAACCAAACAAACTTAGAAATCGAAGATATTGCATATGATGAGGGCCTTGACTTAATAGAACGAGTTATAGCTGGAGAAGAGTTTTGTTGGGGTAGGTTCCTGACTTTTGATTAACTAAAATGGTGTTGATTTAGAGGAACCATAGGTTTGACTTGCCATACTCTGGGATATCATTTGATTTAAAGTGTGGGGCAATCTGAGCCACCATTTCCGGGTATTTAATGGTAACTGGTAAATTCTGTTGGCGTACCGATTTCCAATACATTCTGCTGAATTGATAGACTTGGTCTATGAGTTCTCTTACTAAACTTACATCTTGTTGTTGCTCTTCATCTGTGCATTGGATTTTTAACTTGATTGGAAACGGGTAGCCATCCGCTTTACTATGTGCGTCACCATATCGGGAATTATTGAATAAGAGGTACTTACTTTCTCCAATGTTGATATATGTCCCACTTTGTGGCATAAGGTGCTTCCAAGAATTATCGAAGGCTACAATGTCTTCTGCTTCCGTTTTGTTAATGGTAATGATGAATACAGGAATTAGCAATCCTAATGTTTCTAAGTTTCTTATGATAGGTTCGAGTTCTTTTTCACTCATGGACTTGTAGAAGTGGATAATTAATCGCTCAGGCTCTTCATTTACGGTAGCATATTGCTTGATAGAATCTGCTATTGATCCTGCTAATAAATCCACTTCATCTTTTAAGAAGTACTCAAAGCGATTGAACTTCCCATTGTTGGCAAAGCTGAATGCACTGCCAATGTATTGTACTTCTTCATCAACATGCTTGAATGCTCCAACTCCAACTATCAATTCATTTTTCTGTGGGGTATTTAGTCTCCATGGAATGCCGTCTAATTTTGCTAACTTGGCAACTGCTATATTGGGTAAACTGTACACCCAATTATCACCTTGCTCACGCATTTTATCTGAGTCGATCACTTGTGAAGTGATTTTTCTTTTGAGTAGGAGTTCTTTTAATTGATAGTAGATTTCTCTTTTCTCCTTGTCACGTTCAAATTTGCTATAAGGCGTGATATAGATAGCAATATATTTCACGTCAGGGTTAATATCTCTTTCTGAAAGTTTCTTTTCTATCTCCTCAATAGGGCTCTCTTTATTATGAAAAACAATACTAAAACCCTCTTCTGTGTGAAATAGTATTTTGGCATAATCGTACAACCCTTTAAACCATTGAAAACCCTCTTCAAAATAATTTTTGACCAAACTCGCTATTTCTTTATCATCACTATGAAGAATGAAAAACAAGTGAACTTTTGTGTAAGGACTTGGCTTAAAAGGGTCATGGTTTTTTAATGCATTTTTTGGTGCTATATCTGTTATTTCATCTCCAAAAAGTAGCTGATTGCTTTCGTCTGATGCAGTATCTACTTTAGTCGAATTTACGTTGATAAATCCTCCTTCGTGTAGTGGAATGAACTCTCTGAATTTATCTGTATCAATGAACTTCTTATAAAAGCCCTGAATTTGTTTGAGGTATTTGGGATAGCGGTTATCTCTTGGTGGTACTTCCACAGGAACTCCCAATGCAGTCGCAATCATTTTGTTTGATATAGGATAGCAATGT
The DNA here is from genome assembly GCA_030427935.1 of Bacteroidia bacterium. Classification (GTDB taxonomy): domain Bacteria; phylum Bacteroidota; class Bacteroidia; order Flavobacteriales_D; family Crocinitomicaceae; genus JAGQYP01. Next base: position 3,850 of record JAUICI010000082.1, read on the forward strand.
TCAAAATCTATGTTTGCATCTTCCTGTATTAGATCCCATTTGTGCAATCGCTTTTCATGTAGCACCCAATTAAAACAGGTGGGACTTACTGAGTGAATTAATTCCGCTACACTCTTTTTAAGCACTTTGGATTGCCCATCATAAGAAAGCAGAATTTCAGGATACTTGCTAACAGTGCACAGCTGCACTTTTACAGAAAACTTTTCGTAGATATTCCATTGAGTATTTGAACCGAATCGAGATTTGATCCATATCTGGTTTTCTTTGATAAAACCGACTTTTACGATTTGCTTTTGAATGGCTCTGAAATAGAAATTGAGTTGACGATTATAGTACCTTTTGATAAGGTCTGGATTCTCCTTTTGAAAGTCTATGGACAAGGGTTTAAATCCTTCTGTTTTTCCTGTAAAAGTGGTGTAAAGAACATTATTACTATTCCTGACAAGCTTAGGGAAGATAGATTCAACATCATTAGGAAAAAGCGTAAAGTGAAGAGTTTGGCTTCTGTCCGTTTCCTGATCGGTGAAATACATAGCAACGGGCTCTATAGGCCAGTCAAAGGTGAGTATGTTGAATATCAGGTTCGGCTCCATATTTACTTATTAGTTTAGGGTGTTTTCCAATCTCTCTTTCCATTTCTTCCAGTCTGGCATAATACTTTCCTGTAGTTTATAAAATGCTTTTGTGTGGTTGTGATGGATCAAATGACAGAGTTCATGTATGATCACATATTCTATGCTTCCCTTCGGAGCTTTAACCAATTCTGGATTAAGTATTACCTTACCTTTCGTAGTGCAGCTTCCCCAACGAGTGGGCATGTGTCTTATTTGAAGTTCAGGTTCTTGAAGATCATACCTTCTAAATAAAGGCAGCACTTTTTGCAGTGTTTCACTAAAATGAATTTCTGCTTTTTCCCTGTACCAATCCGTAATTAATTTCTTGGCTGATATGTTCTCATTTTTCAATACCAATAACCGACCTCTGAATAGTTTTACCTCATTGGTAGCGGCTTTTTCTATTCTTAGCTTGTATTGCCTTCCTAAATAAAGGTGCGTTTCTCCATTCACATATTTGCGTGGTGGTGTTAAGGGATGATAGGAAAGAAAGTCAAGTTGCTGTTTGATGATCCAAGGGGCTTTCTCTCTTAGCTTACTGTAGAGTTTTTCATCAGGTGTATTAAAAGGAGCAATTACTTTCACCTTACAATCAGGATATACCCGAATGCCTAATGTTTTTCTATCCTGAAAGGAGAGTTCGTAATTAATTTCTCTCGATCCGAATTTGAATTTGCAATTGCTGGCTGTGTAATCTTCTATTAATTTCATTAACTATACCATTAATTATGAGTTATGAATGATGAATTATGCTGGTAACTACTCATAATTTATAACTCCTCATTCATCATTATCAAACATATTTCAGTTTAGCTACTTTTAATCCTTCTTCTACTAATTCATCTATCAGGTCAAAGGGTAATTCTATGTCCTGTTGTGTTTTCAGATCATAGAGGTAGTCATCTATGGCAATCTTTATCTTGCCTTCTATGTCTGATTTGTTAACCCAATCAATGATGGGTTTTTCGTTTTCAAAGACAATGGATTTGATTACATCATCAATGCCTTTTGCCATTACAGCACCAATGTTTTCGCTTTCCTCTGTTCGTTTTAAATGTCCCTTAAATATATCGTTTACCAAGTTATATATAGCAATGCCCGTGTCATTGCCCACTAAACTTTCAGGAATATTGTCCTGTCTACCACTATGGAATTGGTCCTCAAACTCTTTTGCTTTATTTAGGTAATCCACTTCGGAAATTCGGTGTTGGTGGTAGTCGTCAATGGTATCTTTAATCAGTCTTGAAAGCTTTTTGTAGTAGACTGGGTCTTCATTCATCTTGACATTAATCGCCTTGATGGTTCTGCTCGCAATATGGTCTGCTTTAGCAGCCTTACTGGCAATTTTCTCCACTTCACGGTCTCTTTCTGCTTTATCAAAAATGTTGACCATTTCGGTAATACGTAATATTTCACCTTCGGTAGTGATGTGTTTATCTAACAGCTTTTGAACCTGTGGCTCATACTCTTTGTATTTCAGATCATCAAAATACCTTCTCTTTACAGAAACCCTTAATCCTAAAAAGAACTTAGCATCCTGCTTATACTTGTTGATTTGTTGCTCTGGAGTGTTACTGATAAATTCAAAACTCGATAATGCCAGTTTTAGCAATCGAGCAAAGGCAGATACTTTTTCATAGAAAATATGTCTTATTGCCTCATCCTGAAGAAGCAGTTCATACGCAGGTTCGTCATACTTGTTCTTGATCTCTTTGAATATATCCCAAACCTCAGAATGAGCTTGTGGCAGTTTTTTAATTTCTTCACCAATATTGGTTAGTATGCCTTCCAAGTCAACAGCATCATAATTATTTGCTCCTGAGTATGTTTCTAATGCCGTATCGAGGTTTTCAAGATTGCCATAATAGTCAATGATTAATCCATGTTCTTTACCTGGAGCTAATCGGTTGACTCGTGCTATGGCTTGTAACAAAGTATGCTCTTTTAACTGACGAGTGAGGTACAACACGTAGTTGTTAGGAGCATCAAAACCCGTCAATAGTTTATCCACCACAATAATGATTTCTGGATGGTCTTGTTTTTTAAATGAATTGATTAATGATTTCTCATAGTATTCAGAACTGCCGTATTTGTCTATTATGGCCTTCCAAAACTTCATTATCAAATCATCACTTTCCTCAAAAGCATCATCATAATTCTCTCTTACATCAGGAGGGGAGATCAATACTTCACAGCTTACTTTACTTATCTGTTTGATGAACTCACGGTAACGAATAGCAGTTGTTTTGTTTGGGGCTACTAACTGGCCTTTGGCTTTTAACCCACCAAATAGAATGTCTTGTACATTCTGCTCATAGTGATCTGAAATGTCCCATGCTCTTGCATAGATAATTTCTTCTGCTTTATTGAGTTGATTGGCGGAGCTGAATTTTCTTTTTAATGCGGCCTTCCCATAAGGGGTAAGCGGTTCAGATACTCTATCAAAGTAGTTGTCTAATGGTTTTTCATTGACCTCTATCAAATTGTGTCTTCCCTCATACAGCAAAGGAACTACTGCACCGTCTTCTACCGCATCTGTGATGGAATACACGTCAATTAAACCTCCAAAACGGTAGGCAGTACTCTTTTCTTTTTTCATCAAAGGTGTACCCGTGAATGCGATAAAACATCCTTTAGGGAATACCTTTTGCATTTTGATGTTGAATGTACCGTATTGACTTCTGTGTCCTTCATCTACCAACACAAAGATGTCTGGTGAATCAAAGCCTTTTTTAGCTCGGTTTACCGCAGCTTCAAACTTGTGAATGATGGTAGTAATGACGGCATCTCCCGTACCAGAAAGAAGTTCTACTAAGTGCTTACCTGTTTGGGCGTTCTCTACGGGAATCTGATATTTCTTGAATGTTTCGGTAATTTGATCGTCCAGATCAATACGATCAGTAACCAAAATAATTTTAGGATTCTTGATGTTGGGGTGTGTGGCAATGAGTTGTGCTAACATCACCATAGTTAGAGATTTTCCACTTCCTTGCGTATGCCAGATCACACCACCTTTTCGTAATCCCTGAGCATCTGGTTTCGCTACTTTATTAAGTGTGTTATGCACCGCATAGTACTGCTGATAGCGAGTGACTTTTTTTACTCCTGCATCATACACAATGAAATTGAAGAAGAGGTCTAGGAGTCGTTTAGGTTGACAAAAACTGTATAAGAGTTTGTCTTGTTCAGTGATAGTCTGCTCTTCCTTCTCTAAGTTCTTAAGGTATGTCCATACATTTTTATACCTGTCCTGAAATAATGTGGTTTGTTCATTTGCTGACAGCGTTTGGTTTTTTAAGGTTTGTAAGTCTTCTTGCCAATCAGTTTCCTCCGCTTTGGTTTTAAAGAGTTCTTTCCAAAAACTCCAAAACTCTTTAGGTGTGCCTGTGGTTGCGTATTTGGCTTCATGGGTAGCTAACCCCATCACTAGATTAGAATATTGATATAATGAACGAATACCGTTTTCTTGTTGGTTTCTTAAATGTTGTTCAATGGATTTGTCTATTGGGTCTTTAATTTTAGGACTTTTACACTCAATCACTACCACAGGAATACCATTGATAAAAAGGACTATATCGGGTCTGTAATGCTCACTACTTCCTGTTCTTAGAACACTAAATTCTTCGGTGACGTGATAAACGTTATTTTCTGGGTGTTGCCAATCTATGTATTGAAAGGAGAAACTCTTTTTGTCTCCCAAAATCGATTGTTCAAAGCTTCTGCCCAAAGTAATAAGTTCATAAAAGGCTTTATTGGAGGCGATAAAACCATCTTGAACGGGAAGGTCACGAATAGCTAAAATAGCATTGTTTACATTGATTTCAGAGAATGGAAACTCTTTGCCCTTGCACTCTATGGTATTGATCGTTTGGAGCTGCTCTTTTAAGATCGTTTCCAACAATACATTAGAGGTTCTGCCTCCACGAGCTTCTAGAGCTTGCTCAGGAGTGAGGTATTTCCAGCCCATATTCATGAGCAACTTCAATGCTGGAAGCTGTGATATATGGTCTTCTTTGAATGATGGTACTGCCATTTCTTTAATTATGAGTTTGGAATGATGAGTTATGAATTGTCTTCTGAGATGTTTCTTGTATGGTTTTATAATTCATCATTACTATTTTCTTGTTAATGTTTATTTGTGATTGATTGACTTTAAGCACCTCATCATTCATAATTAATAATTCATCACTCATTTCCCACTCTTATCTGTCCTGTTAACAGCTTTTGCATTAAGCCTTTCTTTTGCTCTCTGAGGGTGTTTAATTTCTTTTCAAATAGTTTGAGCTCTTGATCTGTTATCTCCAAAAATGAAGCTATTTCTGATTGCTCTATTAAAGAAGGAACTGGGATAGAAATCTTAAACAGGTTTTTTGGATGAATTCTTTTTGAACCAGTACCGGTTGCAATGTTTTCTAGTTGTGTGTAAAAATTTTCTCTACTGATGAAGAATAGAAACCATCTAGAATCTACTTTATCAGTAAAATCAAAAGCTGGAATATCCTGTGTACTCTCAAAACCATCTAACTGGTCAGGGATTATTCCTAGTGCTCCTTTGTGTAAGTTTTGTCTCCCATAAATAAACTGTCCTGCTTTTCTAATAAAATAAGCTGTGGAATCTTTTGATTCTGTTCCTCTTTCTTCTCTTTTTTCAATCCCCTTTAAATTTAACTTTACACTTATTCTTCGTGATGGATTTGAGTTCTTCGAAGGTTCTCGACTTTCTCGTAGAATTTTTTCAATCTTAATGCTCCTCCATTCTCCACTAAACCCTTTCAATCGCTTCTTTCCGGTAAGCAATTGTTGAGAAAGTCCTTTGTTGCGGAGTTTTAGTTTCTCTATAATGGACTGAGTGGTTGAAATAGAATTGTCCCAAGTGGTGAGGATGGTGGCTATTTTTTGTTGTTCGGGAAAAGATGGCATTCCTATACGAATAGATAGAATATCAGATCTACTTAAACCTGGAATCATATTCCCCGCAGCTAATTGCTTAAATCTATGTTCTTTAGTTTTGAGCAATTGATGTAAGAATGTTATGTCTGAGTTCTTCGACTGGATTGCCATTAATTGTCTTCCAATAGCAACTTTTTCAACATTAAGGAAAAATAAGCTACCAACTCCTGAACCCTTTACAGTAATTAGAACCGAATCATGTTTCGCAAATTTTCTTCCTTTTGTTGTCCACTTTGAAAAGTTATTGTTATTAAAGTCTGTCGGACCTGTAAAATATGGGGTTGAGTTCAATCCATTTGTCAATGTGTATTCCTCTGGATTAAGGTGCTGCCCTGATTCTAAAAAAATAACCTCCGATAGCTTTGTGTCCTCCCAATCTTCAGGAATCAATCCAACCTTGGTTTGTTTATAGCCTTTTGGTATGCCTGTTCCTTTGGTCATGAATTTTTCTTTTTGGAGTCACCACCATCCAGTTTTTTAATCTGTGGGTGTTGCGTGAGTGATTTTAACTGTGCTATGGCTATCTGATTCAGTTTGAGAAGTCTTTCGCCTTGAGGTATTTCCATGCGTATAAACTCAGCATTCATGCTTTCTATGTTGGCTAGTACCAATAATTGCTCTACAGTAGCATAATCACGGATATTACCTTTTTTTTCAGGAAACTCATCTCTCCACTGTTTGGCTGTTTTGCCAAACAGTGCCATGTTGAGTACATCTGCTTCTGTAGCATACACCAAGCTTTGCTGTTTCTTACTAATACTCGGAGGGATAATATGTTCTTTGATAGCATCTGTATGAATGCGATAATTCAACTTTGAAAGGGTGCGGTTCAGGTTCCATTCCAGTGATAGTCGTTGGTTTTCTTCTTCTTTGAGTCGTTGAAACTCTTTGATCAGGTAAAGTTTAAAAGCTGGGCTAATGGCAGACCCAAATTCAAACGCAATGTCTTTGTGGGCATACGTACCTCCATAACGTCCCGATTTTACCTGAATACCAATGGCATTGGTTTCCTCAATCCACTGCCCAGCACTAAGTGTAAAGCTGGGAAGACCTGCTTCCATTTTAAAGTGGTCAAATTCGACCACTTTAAAATTTTCATTGTGCATTTGCTCCCAAGTACCTAAAAACTCTAGTGTTGCACGGTTTCTTATCCAGTTTTTGATAATGTCAGCTGCTCTACCATCTCCCTCTTTGGCTTTTGCCATATCCGTAATGCAGATGAAATCATCTTCATTGAAAGATGTAATAGCTATGGATATGTCCTGAACTTGTATTTTCCGTATTGATTTTGCCATTGTATTTTTCTGATCTTTAATTCCCTCGAATTCTAAGTAATTAAAAGGTTGGCTGCTGTTTTATATTTTTCTGGAACTACTCCATCCATCTCGTGGTAATGCACGAAATGGTTCTTTGTCCTTTTTTCATTAAAAGCAGTAGTCAAGCATTCCTTTACAACTGAAATTCTTATATGTGTAGCCTGCTTCATAGCTTAAAATCCTAATTCTTTTAAATAGTCCTTCATTTGTCCTTCAACTGTAGCTAACTCTTCTTTCAGACTCTCAATAATTTGCTGAGTGGCAGCAATATCAACTGGTTCTTCCTCCTCAAAAGTATCTACATAGCGAGGAATATTGAGGTTGTACTCGTTTTCCTCTATTTCCTGAATGGTGGCACGGTAGGCGTATTTTTCTTCTACTACTTCACCTTCATTAGTAGTCAATGCATTTGAACTTTGAAAGTCGAGATAGGTATTGACTACCTTCTCAATATCAGTATCTCTCAGCACATTCTGATTTGTTCCTGATTCAAAGCTCTGACTCGCATCTATGAATAAAACATCCTTGTTATCACCTTTTGCTTTGTTGAATATCAAAATGGTAGCAGGAATACCTGTACCAAAAAATAAGTTGGCAGGAAGTCCGACCACCGCTTCCAATATATTTTCTTCAATCAGTTGCTGTCGTATTTTACCTTCGCTACTTCCTCTAAACAATACCCCATGCGGTAAGATCACACCTACACGCCCTGTATCATGATAAGTAGACTCTATCATGTGAGAGATAAAAGCATAATCTCCTTTACTCTTAGGTGGTATTCCTCTGTGGAATCTGGTAAACTGGTCAGAAATAGCGTTGTCTGCCCCCCATTTATCCAAAGAGAAGGGAGGATTAGCTCCTACAATATTTCCTTTGAGTAAGCTATCTTCTTCCAGAAGTTTAGGGTCATTCAAGGTATCACCCCATTCTATAGTGGCATCATCTATCTCATGCAAAAACATGTTCATTCTTGCCAATGCCCAAGTACTACCGTTGATTTCCTGTCCGTATAAAGAGAAATTGTTGCTACCAACTTGTTTCGCAAGTTTGATGAGTAATGAACCCGAACCACAGGTAGGGTCTATGATTCTATCTCCTGGTTGTGGATTTAAGAGTTTCGCTAACAGCTTAGATACTTGTGCTGGGGTATAAAATTCTCCCGCTTTCTTTCCTGCATCACTGGCGAACTTTTCAATCAAGTACTCATAGGCATCACCAATTACATCATTATTTTCTAAGTGCGAAGGTTGCAAATCCAGTGTAGAGAAGTCAACCAATAGATTTTTTAGCCTTCTGTTACGGTCTTTGGTTTGTCCTAAATTGGCCTCTGAGTTGAAATCTATGTTTCGGAACACTCTTTCCAACTTGCTACGATTGGCATCCTCCAAATTTTCAAGAGCAGTATTGATAAGTTCACCAACATTGGCAGCATTCCGATTCTCAAAGAGATAATCAAAGGTGCAGGTTTCAGGTACTTGAAAGCGTTCATTATTTAAAGCTCTTTGTACTCTTACTTCATCATTGTTGTACTTCTCTGCATAGAAGTCTTTTTTATCCTTCCATACCTCCGATACATATTTCACAAACAGCATGGTTAGGATATAATCCTTGTATTGTGATGGATCAATAACACCTCTAAAGGTGTCACAGGCTTTCCATACAATATTGTTAATCTCGCTTTGAGTAATCGGTTTATTCTTCATGCTTCTGATGAATTATGTTTTTAATGATTGCCTGATAGACTTTCTGTTTTTCAGAAATGATCTGTCTAGATAAGTTCATGTCTTTATAATGTAACTGCTTGATCGCAATTGTTTTTTCTTGTAGTTCCAATGAAGGAAGCTTTACGGCAAATGCTTCTAACTCAGATTTCCGCATAGAAGGAATAGAGCTGCCAGCCCCCAATGTTTGAAAATGTGCTTGTGTTTGAGGCATATTAAACAGTGTGGTGAGAAAGTCAGGTATTGCTTTCGTTCTATCAGGCTTAATTACAAAGAAGATAGAAGAGGCTATTGCAGGGCCAAATGATTTATGATACGTCCATGCAAAATTTCGCATCCCCTTACCTACCAACAGAATGTCACCTTCCTCTAGTAAGTGAGATTCATTCTTCTGGTCAATCTGAATGAAAGAGTCTATCTGATTGGTTTGGTTGCCCCAATCATCAAAGTGCTTCACCTGCAAATAGGCGGCATTTCCTTGCTCTGTGGGCTTACTGTACAAGCCAAATTGAAGTTTTGCAATATTGCCTAGTTTAATCTTCATTTATTTGTAGATTCTTTCAAATATAAAGCAAAGGTAAGAAAAAGACAATTAAAAACAATTAAATATCTTTGTAGGAGTTTTCAAATTTAAAACATTGCACAAAACCTCACTTTAGGATTTGAGGAAATAAAGGATACACAGGAAATTAATCCTCCGTAAGACCATCAATATCTATTCTCAATAGAATGGTCGAATCTTCAGAAGGAAAACCCATTAGGTTTTACCTTCCTCGATTTCCTTAGTATCCTGAATCTCCTTATTAGGCTTAGTGTAGGAGTCTTTTTCGTCTCGGTGGAGCAAGCCACCTTTTACAAAATTGGTTATATAGCCCTGTGCGGTCTTGTCTTTAATGCCTAATTGTGAAGCTATATCCAGATAGCCTTGTCTATTGAATTGTTGAGGAAGCATTTCATAAAAGCGTTCACGCTTGTTGAGCTTCTTTTTGATTTGCTCTGTATCTGGCAATTGATTGAAAATGAAACTTGCATGTTTAAAGAGTGTTTCCGCAATACTCAATGCCGTTTTAAAGTCTTGCTCTTCACATATCAATTTACCTGGTATTTCTCCCGAATCCATCAATCGTAAAGCAGATAGAATCATAGCCATTCGGAATGTGATTAAACCTAACCGCCTAATCGTACCAATGTATTCCTCACCCTTCAAATTGAAATAGCGCTGAAAACAAGTAGCAAAGAATTGATTGAATGCATCTTGCTGGTCTTCGGTCAATAGAAACTGAATATTTGGAGACGCTTTTAAGGCTTCATAGAAGCTAAAAAACTCTATGCCTAATTCATAGAAATAGTCATCTAATCTAGTAGGCGTATTGGATGCAAAGACGTTTGACCAAACGGGTTGCATGTTCATGTAGTAAAACATGAATCGACTAAACAAACCATCTTCTGCACTTGGGATCAGATTCAATACTTGCCTGGGTGTGCCAGATAAAACGGTAGAAAGACAAGGGCTTTCCAAGTCCACATACTCGCGATCAGTTTTGCGGTAATAGTTTATGGTTTCATGATGAAAGGATTTACGGAATCCATCTGAATAATTGCCAAAAACACTCTTAAAGGTATTTGCCAGTGTATCACCTTCCGTTTCAAAAATCAATCCTTTGCCCTGGTTGTCATTTAATAATTGAAATGCTCCTGAAGCACTGCTGTTGGCAGGGATGAACAGCAATTGAATGGGTGGCTCAATGGGTTTTTCTATATCGGGTTGCTTCTTTTTATTGACATGATATTCTGCTAAATCTACCTCATATTGTCGTCTCGCAGCTTTGCTCAATGCCTTTAAGCTGTCATGAATGGGTTTTACTAATTTCCTGCAATGATTGAGCCTGCCTTTTCCTGCGGAAGCTGCTGCCGACACAAAAAGGAAAAGATTAGCGAATACCTTCTTATTATGGTATATGCCATACACCTTAGGGAAAGCACAGCTCATAGTCGCTAATGAACCCAATAGTAATAAATCCCTTTCCTCATTAGTTTCTGCTACCTCCACAATCCTTTTTAAGAAGTCAGGTAGTTTAGAAAATATAGATTCTGGTAATGTGGGTAGCTTCTTTGTCTCGGCATATTGAGGCTCTTTTTCTATCTTTTTCTTTGTGTTTGCTGATTTAGAAGAAGCTTCCGCAGGTTTACTAATAGATATTACTAAACCTGCATTTTTAGCCAAATAGAAAAGCGTACTTATGTTAACACCTGAGCCATTGGCTTTCATGCAATTATCAAATTGCTTGTCACATTCAAGCCGTGAATAATCGGAGTGAAACTGACTTACCCTGCGGTATAATTCCCTCCCATATTCTCCAAATTCATCTGCCAGAGCAAAACCAATGTTTCGCCATTCTTCATACGAAGTGGTAAGGTCTACACGGTTCAGTTCTATTTGCTCAATCAGTTGTACAACCTCACTGTATTTGTCATTGGTGAAAGTTGTTTGTGTTGGTCTTATTGTCGGTTCTTTCTTTTTACTTGGTTCAGGAGATGAAAGCCATTCCTGAACGTTGAATTTTTTCTTCTCCATTAGTGATGATATTTCGGGCGGTAAGTAAATATTGAGGTCGTGCGGTAGAAAGCAGGCACGAGAAACATCTTTTCCTGCATTGTCCACTTCCAATTGGTAGGTTTTCTCTATGTAATGTTTGGTTGAGGTAAACCAATCTTTATGCGAATGCTCAGTAATATCTATACTGATAATCCATTTCAAGCCATCTCCTGAAGGGGAGGTAAACAGAATTTCAGTATCGAAATATTCATCCTTCAAGAGCTTTTCTATGAGTTTTGAAATATCAGCCACATGGTCGAAATCAATTGCTAAGAGTCCTGAATGCCTCACTAACGCTTTATCACTCCGCTTGGTAAACACCCCTGAGAAAGTCACATAATCAAAGTTTTCTGCTTTGTATGCTCTGGCTTCTTTTTTATCGGTGATTGTTCTTAGTCGCTTGGTTTGCTCCTGAAACTCATTTTTGATAAGGTGGTACACATCCAAAATAGTTACCTCTTTGACTGGCACAGTGTTTTTCACTGGAGCTTTGAAGTAGCTAAATTTTGGAAGTATGAGTTTTGGCTTTGGTTCTTCCTTTATCACTTCAACCTTAAAATCATTCTCTTTGTGCCAAGGGGTTATTCCAATATTGAGGTGCATTTTATCATTCAAGAGCTGTAATAATTCTTGTCCGCTGACATTGAAATGCAATGCAGCAAAGTCAAACGGATTGCCATTGAATGCTTGATCTGTAGTGCCTCTAAAAAGAAACTGCTGATTTATTTCCTCTAAGATGAGCGTAAGCGAATCGTTCTTAAATGGATTTTTGGTTGGCTTGCAGAGCCT
>JAUICI010000266.1 GCA_030427935.1 Bacteroidia bacterium
AGGCAATGCCATGTATTTTTCAACAAAATCAGCATAGACATTATTCATTCTTTCAGCTTCTTCAATTGCCTCTTGTTTGGTTGCATGGGCGGTATGACCTTCTTGCCATAAAAATTCAGCTGTTCTCAAGAATAAACGTGTTCTCATCTCCCAACGAACCACATTTGCCCATTGATTGATTAAAATTGGTAAATCTCGGTGTGACTGAATCCATTTTTTATAGGAGTTCCAAATGATTGTTTCTGAAGTTGGCCGAACAATTAATTCTTCTTCCAGTTTTGCATCAGGATCAACCACTACTCCACTTCCATCCTCGGCATTTTTCAATCTATAATGTGTAACAACAGCACATTCTTTAGCAAAACCATCGACGTGGCTAGCTTCTTTAGATAAATAGGATTTTGGAATGAATAAGGGAAAGTAAGCATTTGTGTGACCAGTTTCTTTAAATTTTCTATCGAGGATTTCTTTCATTTTTTCCCAAATAGCGAATCCATAAGGTTTGATCACCATACATCCTCTAACATCAGAATGTTCTGCCAGGTCGGCTCGATCAACTAATTCATTGTACCATTTGCTATAATCCTCATCTCTAGTCGTGTGCTTCTTGCCCATGTCTGTATTTTTTCGTATATTCAGCAAAAGTAATAAATCCTCTAATCTTTTTAAATATTATGAAAGCCTTTAATCTACGCACCATTTCCAGTTTCATTTTAGCATCTGTTTTTTCCATTTCATTTGGTCAAGAAGTTTTAAAAATTGATAATGAAAAAGAAGAATTCCTTTATGAGGATTCTCAGTTTTACAATGCGCTATTTGATGAATATGACATCAGTTACAAAACTGAAAGAAGAGAAATTGATTATTTGAATGCCTTGCACAAGATTGATGATATCATGATTTGTTATGCTGATCTGGGCTTTACGGCTATTTACTCTTCGGGAGGTAATTTCAAAGGATACCTTGTTTGGGAAGTTAAATGCAACAGCACGCTTGACTATGCTGAAATGGGAATTCCTGAGAGACCTTTATTTTGCAATCAGAATGAAACAAATTCTGGATATAAGTTGATTAATTACGGCGCAATGTATTTTGAGATGAAGAGTCATGCCGACTACTTATCCAGAAAGTATGAAGTGGAAGCCTATAACAAAGGTTTGGCATGGAGAGGTCCTTATGCGGGAAGAGCATATGGAAGCAAGATGAATTCTACTTCAAATCATGGTGGAAAAGTAATTTCTCAGCCATCTAGAAGAAATGGAGGTTCCAAACAAAACTTTACTCCAAAGCGAACTTTCAATTCGAATAGTTCAGGAGGGTCTGATCCTTACAGTCGTTCTACTCCGACTAGACTTGGACACAGCTTAAGCAAATAAGTTTAGATTCTTCTATAAGATTTCACTCCCAAATAGAAGAAAATCATTGTAATCGTGATGAGAATATGGGAGAAATCATCCTTGTTAAACCACAAGTGCAGATTGAGCTTTGCTATTTGGACTCCAGCCGTAATAAGCAGAAATACAATTCCCCAAGTAAAATGTTTCCAGGCCGTTGATACTTCTTTTGTCTTTGCACAGAACCAGACTAAAATTCCAGCTGCCGTGATGACCGTATTAAACTGAACGATTAGGAAGATTTTCTTGCCAATAAATTCAATCAGGATAATCATCAACAGAATACTCAGTATGGCTTTCGCAATCAAGAATATTTCGATTCTAGCGGATTTTTTTTGATCCTCTATCAGTGTGAAGCAAGCCTTATCTATGAAGAAATTGGCAATTACAGCCAAACTGAAAACAGGAATCTTTCCATATACCCCAGTGTAATTGAAGAACAAATGAGCAAATCCACCGCCAAAAGTAGACAGTGCAAAGGTTAGAAAAAATAAACTCCAATAATGCACAAATTCGTCTTTCTCTTTTTTCCTAACGAGCTTATAAAAGATGATGATACAGGTAATTGCAATCAAATCATTGGTCACCAAAGACATGGGTTCCATTAATTGCATTCCAAGAAATTCGAATTCGATTTTTTCCATAAATAAGTCGGCAAAGATACAATAATCATCTCAAATACTAGATTCTTCAAACTATTGCTAAATTTGTCTTTCCATGAATATACATTCAAAATATATAGAAAATGCTGTAGAGCAATTATCTACATTACCGGGCATAGGAAAGAAATCCGCCCTAAGACTTGTTTTGAATCTATTGAATAGAGACAAAGGAGAAGTCGAAGCATTTTCGAATGCATTTATCGAAATGATGGAGAATGTAAAATCATGTGCGCTTTGTCATAATATATCCGACAATGAAGTCTGTGGTATTTGCTCCAATCCAAGTCGAGACTCAGGAATTGTTTGCGTTGTTGAAGACATCAGAGACATCATGGCCATCGAAAACACAGAGAGCTTTAAAGGCCTTTATCACGTTCTTGGCGGCGTTATCAGCCCCATTGATGGCATTGGCCCTTCAGATTTAAATATTAGCAGTCTCATTGACCGCGTGCAATCGGAAAACACGAAGGAAGTAATTTTAGCACTTAATTCAGGCATGGAAGGTGATACTACTAATTTTTACCTCTATCGAAAACTGAGTGAATTTGACGGAATCAAGATCACTTCTTTATCTAGAGGAGTTGCTATAGGAACGGAACTTCAATATGCAGATGAATTGACTTTAGGTAAATCAATTGAAAACAGAGCGGAGTTCAAAGGGATTATTGAGCCTCGGTTTTGATGTTTGGATAACTGGACGTTTGGATTTCTGGTCCCGATTTCTATGACAAAGGCAAATTAATTTGATATTTTCTATTCTGTTTGATACAAGCAAATAATCTATTGAGAATTTTATTTCTAATGGCGTTTAGAACGGACAT
>JAUICI010000083.1 GCA_030427935.1 Bacteroidia bacterium
CTTAAATGAAACTGAAATGGATTTACCTCCTGTAGCCTCTGATACCATTTCTAAGATGGTTTTCTTTCTCAAATTCTTCGGAGAGAACTTGCCATAATCGCTAGCTGTTCCTACCGTTTTAACACTGGCATCTTCTACACAATTCACATTCTTTTTTTCCTCTCTGGAAAACCAGGCATTTCCCACAATTCCATTATCCGAAGGCGTAAATCCGGTGTAAATACTCGCATGACCAGGACCAGTATATGTCGGCACATAATTATAATGAGCATCCACACAGTTCATTCCTTTCATCAGCCGTTTGAATCCATCATCTCCATATCGATCGGCGAATCGAATGAGGTAATCGTAGCGCATTTGATCCACTACAATTCCGACAACTAATTTGGGTTTTTTGGTCTGACCAATAGTCAAACTCGTTACTAAAATACTTGCTGCTAAGACTAAAATTTTCATTTCATGGTGATTTGTTTGAAATACTCTTTTAAATATGCTTCGTTATCTATTCCTCCTGTTTTAATTTCGATTAGTTTTGGTCGACCACCATCTTTGTAGGTGTAAACTTCTTGCATCATGCCTTCCAATTCTTCTAGGCTACTTGCTGAAAAATAGTCCAATTCAAATGCTTTGGCTATATGTTCAGCTGATGCGTGCTTCGGACTCGCTTCAAAATGCTTTTCCAATGAATCCGTACTTTTTGGTCCATCTATAATCTTAAAAATGCTTCCTCCTGAATTGTTAATCAAAAATACGACCAAATTAGGCTCCAAATAATTATTCCAAAAGGCGTTTGAATCATAAAAGAAGGAAATATCACCCGTTATGAAGTTCACCCATTTATCTTTTCGAACATAAGCCGAACCAACCGCAGTAGAAGTCGAACCATCAATTCCAGAAGTTCCTCTGTTCGAATAGTATTCGATGGTTTTCACTGGATCGAAAAGCTGGCAGTATCGAACAACCGAACTATTTCCCATTTGCAAAATAGAATCTTCTGGTATGAAATCTAAAATGGTATAAAAGGCCGTCAAATCGCAATAAGGCATTTGTTTCAACACCTCCACCTGATGGTCTTTGATTAAATAATCTTTTTCTTTCCAGATCGGACCAAAAGCGACCATTCCAGGCTCCGTTTTCTGATCCAAAACGGATAAAAACTTACTTGGCTCTGTATTGATCACATGTGTCAACGACATGAACGTATCCATGTAAATATTCTCTTTCCCTAGATTCCACTGAAACTTAGGTTTGTGTTTTCTAAAAAGCGATTTAATTCTTTTTGAAACAATCGGTCCACCAATTCGAATCAGCAAATCAGGAACAAATTCTTCAACATTTTCCTCCGGAATTGAATTCAAACTCCGGTCAATACAATGATTAAATTTATCGGAATACAAATTCGAAGTGTTTTCAACCAAAACAGCCACATCGGGTCGAGAAGCCAGGTTTTCTAGCAATTGATTGAGGTAACCGTTCTGATCCATCAATCCACAAATAATCATCTTCTTCTCTGTCGAATTCCAGATATCTAACAATTCCTTTTCATCCTCAGAAGACACCTGAGAATAGTTCTTCATCGTCTTAAATGATCTGTACTCCGTCGCCTGATCTGTTTGCCCGTACAAAGGTTCGTCCAATGGAATATTGATATGAACCGGACCTCTTTCGCCGTTCATGGATTCCGAAATAGCTTCTGAAACAATTCTCGAACACCAATGAATATTCAATTCGTCTTTTGGATCCAAAGGCAAAGAAAAACTCGATTGCACGTAATTTCGGAAAATGTCTTTTTGATCAATTGTCTGACCATCACCCTGTCCAATCAAATATTCTGGTCGGTCGGCCGTAATAACAATCAAGGGAATATTCTGATAAAAAGCCTCTGCAATTGCCGGAGCATAATTCAAAGCCGCACTTCCCGATGTACAAACCAAGCAAACAGGTTTCTTCAATTGCTGCGCCATTCCCAAAGCGAAAAATCCGGCAGAGCGTTCATCAGGAATCACCAAAGTCTCCATTTGCTCATGCCCATCAAAGGAAATCACCAAAGGCGCATTTCTCGAACCCGGAGAAAAAACGGCTTTATCAATCCCATTCTCAAGTAGAATGCTAAGTAGAATATTTACGTGTTGATGATCGGAATACATAGTTTAATGAAAAATGAAGAATGAAAAATTAAAAATTGGGTTCATAGAAACCAACCTCTAATAATTTTTCATCTTTCATTTTTAATTTTTAATTAATAAAAAGTCCTCCCTTCCTCAACCATTTTCTTCATCAAATAGCTTGGGCGGTAACGATCTTCTCCAAATTTATTTTCTAGGTCTTCTAGAGTGGCTAGAACGTTTGCTAGTCCAATCTCGTCTGACCATTTCAATAAGCCTTTAGGATAATTCACTCCTTTGGTCATGGCCAAATCGATATCTTCTTTGGAGGCGATATTCCAGAATACAGCATCAACTGCTTCGTTAATCAACATGGCTAAAATTCGATTCAAGATTTCTTTTCCTAAAGTTTCATCTTTTGTTGGCTCTGGTTGCACTGCGCCTTCCGCATAATCATAATAACCTCTACCTGATTTTCTTCCTAAATACCCCGCCTCAGAATGTCTCTTTTGAGTGAAGGACGGCTTGTATCTTTGATCGTAATAAAATGAAGCAAATACAGTTTCTGTTACGATATAATTGACATCATTCCCGATATAATCCATCAAAGTAAAAGGTCCCATTCTGAAACCTCCCAATTCAGTCATCGCCCAATCAATAGTGGCGAAATCAGCGATTCCTTCTTCGTAAATTCGAAGTGCTTCTCCGTAAAAGGGTCGCGCCACTCTATTGACAATAAAACCAGGTGTATCTTTAACAATTGCGGGTGCTTTTCCCCAGTCTTCCATTAATTTTTTGCATTCTTCAGCCAATCCTTCTTTGGTTTGCACACAAGGCACTACCTCAACTAATGGCATCAAAGGCGCTGGATTGAAGAAATGTAAGCCCACCATTCTTTCTGGATGCTCTAAAACAGATCCGATAGATGCAACGGAAAGTGAAGAGGTATTCGTTGCCAAAATGCAATCTGCATCTACAACATCCTCAAGCTCTTTGAAAATGATATGTTTGATCACCAAACCACAATTATCAAATGCAGATAAATCATCAATAAACCGAATTCTTCCAATAATGGCATCCGATTCCTCTTGCGTCTTTCTTCCTTTCTCCACAAGACGAGCCATGATCTTTTTCAGACTCTCCCCTGCTTTGTAAGCTTGCTCTGAATTTTTATCATAAACAACAACTTCATGTCCTGCCGTTGCTGCCACTTGTGCAATTCCAGAACCCATGGTTCCGCAACCTACAACTCCTACTTTCATCATTTTATTCTCCTTTAAATTCTGGTTTTCTTTTATCTAAAAAGGCTTGAACACCTTCATTATAATCATACGATTTTCCAGCCTCGGTTTGCAATTCATCTTCCAAAGCCAATTGGCTCGTTAAGTCATTATGCTGACCTAAATTCAAAGCTCTTTTCGTTAATCCGAGTCCTTTTGTTGGCATATTCGAAATATATGTAGCCATTTTCTCCACCTCAGCTTCAAAATCAGCATCTGCAACAAATTTGTAAATCATGCCCATTCTTTCGGCATCTGCTGCACCGACTTTTTCTCCCGTCATCATCAAGGCTGAAGCTTTCGCCATTCCAATTAATCTTGGCAAAGTATAGGTTCCTCCCGAATCCGGAATCAAACCGATTTTTGAAAAAGCCTGAATGAATGAAGCCGACTCTGTTGCAATTGTAATATCACAAGCAAAGGCAATATTCGCTCCAGCACCAGCAGCAACCCCATTGATTCCGGCAATAATTGGTTTTTCAATTTTTCTTAGTCTTTCAATAATCGGATTGTAATGCTCAGAAACAATTTTCGAAAGTTCTGGTCCTTCCGGATCAATCGCCTCAGCTAAATCCTGTCCAGCACAAAAAGCTTTCCCTTCACCCTTCAAAACAATACATCTGATATTCGGGTCCTGCTCACATTCGTCCAATTTCGACTGCAAAGCCAAAGCCATTTCTCTATTAAAACTATTGAATACTTTCGGTCTGTTCATCGTAATCCAGGCCGTCTTATCTTTTACTTCAAATACTATTGAATCCACTTTGTTAATTTTTAATTCTTAATTCGGAATGCGTAATTAATTAGTAATACACGCGCTGCCATTTTATTTTTTTGTGAACCGAATGAATTCGGGACTTAGGCATTAATTCGACTTGGTTTTCACACAAGACATCTAACTTCAGGGTTGAAACCCTTTCGTTCCATCGATCACGACTTCCACCCAAATTCACTCATTTTTCACTTTTCATTTTTAATTTTTCATTTATACCCCGCAATCAACCCCTCCGCTCTCGCAATCATTTCTTGACGAATAGCTTCCGGTTTCACTACTTCCACTTGCCCTGCATAGCTCAGTAAAGTTCGATACAACTCCTCCGATTCATAAACTGTAATCGAGAAACTTGTTCTATTCTTTCCCTCCTTCACTATTTTTTGAGACGGATGCAAAGGTTGCGAATTAATATA
Organism: Bacteroidia bacterium; assembly: GCA_030427935.1. GTDB lineage: Bacteria > Bacteroidota > Bacteroidia > Flavobacteriales_D > Crocinitomicaceae > JAGQYP01. The sequence goes on from JAUICI010000083.1 coordinate 4,574, forward strand.
TCTTGCTGAAACTTCATCCGCTTTAAAAATGACTTCCTGCGGATCTTGTTCAGATGAAGTGATTCCCATGGCATGTTTGAAGAATTTTTTTGCATTGAAATTTGGTGCACCTAAATAAACTTGCTCGGTAACCTCAACATCGCTCATTCGATCCAAACCATAAGTAATCGTTTTCTCTCTTTTTAAATCAAAAGTGATGAGATACCAACGGTTTCGGTATTCTTTCAATAAATAGCCTACAACTTTTCTCCTCTTCTTCTTCCCACCTTTGAAATTCTGATAATCAAACTCAATGATATTTTTGAATTTAATCGCATTCATTAAGTCATTCATGTATTCTTGTCCGGCCGCAGAAGGCGCACTTTCAAACTGAATGATGCTGCTTCCTTCCTCTTCAGAAAAGTTTTGAGAAACACTTACTTTATTTATGATTTTATCTAAAGTGGAACCAAATTGCTTAAACATTTGGACCTCTTTAAACTGAAATAATGTTTCAGCAGCGAATCGAATAGATTCCAAATCATCCTCGTTCAAAGGCACATCATTGATCGAAAAATCTGGATCCTCGTAAAAATAACCCTTTTCGATTTTGGAATATTTTATCGGTGCATCATGCTCCATTTTCATGGCAAACATGTCTTTCTCAATTGTGGAATCACAAATATGCTCTCCAATCGTGCTTCCGAAAAGCGCTTCTTCACAGGCTTGTCGCAATTCTTGCTTGGTCGGAAAAGGTTTGTATTTATTTTTTAAGCATCGATCTATGATACGATATCGAATCAATGCGTTCTTAATATGTGGCATTTTAACTTTTGTTTAAGTTTTTAAAAATAGTAAATATTAATTTTGCACTATGAAACTGATGTTAAGCATTACGTTAATTCTGACTTTTCAATTTCAGGCTTGGGGTTTTTCTTCGGAAGACAGTTTGAAAACGGAGACTCCTGAAACAGTTATTAAAGTCAATGAATTAGAACAGATCGAAGGCCAATGTTTGGGCGTTAAATACAAATGGGGAGGCGAATCCTTGACTGGATTTGACTGTTCAGGATTTGTCAAATATGTGTATAAAAAATTGGGGCATGAACTCCCAAATTCAAGTAAAGCTATCGCCAAAATGGGGGAAAAGGTGGAGCTAAAAGACGCTCAGAAAGGAGATTTGATTATTTTCACGGGCCATAAGGATCGGAGTAGCGTGGGACATATTGGAATTATCATGGATAACGAACCAGATTGTCTTATATTCACGCACTCTTCTTCAGCACCTAAAAACATGGGTGTAGTGAGAACAAATTATTATCAAAGTAATTATCCTAAAAGATTCATTAAAATTATTCGACTCAAATGAGATTCATACCTGTATTCATCCTACTAATTGCTTTAATTTCTTGTAATCAAGAAAAAAAGGAAGAGCCAAAGAAAGAGAAAGAGGAACTGGGCGACTTCAAAAAAACGAAGAACTTGCCAGAGTGCGACTGTAAAGACCTTTCCGTGGATTCAACATCAAATATTTCCAGTTTGAAAGGAGAAGCTTTTACGGGAATTTGCTTCACTTATTACCCTGATGATTCGACAAAAGTTATGGAGGAAATCCAGTATTTGGAAGGCAAGATTCATGGCTACTACCGCATTTACTCAAAGGAAAAAGTAATCCTAACGGAAGATCAATACGTTGAAGGAATCAAACAAAAACTGGATAAAAAATTCACTTGTGACTGCGACGAATTGCAAATAGAAGAATTGGGAAGTGATGGTGTTCGCACTTACCTACTAAACGGAGTTAAATTTAGTGGAGTGTGCGAAAAATACACCAAAGATGGAAAGATTAAAATATTAGACATGCAGTTCAAAGATGGACTCAGACATGGGAACTCGCTTTATTTTGACGGTGAGCCGATAACCGCAGATGTATACAAAGAAGGCAAGTTTGTGAAAACGATCGTTTATACTAAAGACTGATGACAGCAACAGTATTGAGCAAGAAAGGGTATTGATGGATGAAAGACAGAAAAAAGCGCTTTTATTTTGGTTGATGGTTGTAATAGGTTCATTTAGTCTGTTCTTATGTCTATTTTGGTTTTTTCGTTATCTATATGAAAACTTTATTCATTTTTAATCCATTTTATATTTCTTATGAATCATAATTTGTAAAGATTGTACAGAAAAATAAAAAATGAAATTCTCCCTATTTTCAATCTTCATAATTCTAGCTTCTTTCTCATTTAGTCAAGCAAGCTGGACCTACACCTACAGTTTCAAATTACTCGATTCTGATGGGAATGAAGTCAATGCCAATCAATTGATTAAAAATAAAGTCTCTGTTTACCTTCTCAATAATGGTTCGCATACTGAGCAAGGAGGTACTTTCATCTCTACAAAAAATGAATTTCATGTTAGTGGGCATACCATTTCCACCGATGGTTTTATGGTGATTGTTTCGGGGAAAGATACGATGACCTTTAAACTTTCCACTCATCGCATGGATTTGGGAACATTCAAAATCAGTAAAGGTCATTATGAACTTCCTTTTTGGGGTGATGACAAGCATTTTAGTTGCGGGGAACATCAATCAGAATGCAGACTAAAAAAGAATTTGAGTCAGTTCAAAAAAAGCACCGAACCCAAGATCAAAGACTTTTCAAACCTTAAGAAAACCGAACTAAAACTCAGCAGAAAAAAAATAATAGGAAAAAACAAGTAATTTCCACTAGACAAAGCTCACCAAGTCTAATTTTTCATTTCCTGCACTGGGCCTAGCCGAAATCCTAATTTTTAATTCTTCATTTTTAATTTTTAATTCAAGAGACCGTCTCCGGCACATGATACCCGAACAAGCTGTAAAATTTGATCGCTTTTGCCACAGCTTCGGGCACATCCTCTTCCCAAGATGTTGCTCCAGCTCTGATTTTGGATAGCACATCATCAGAATGGATATTGAGGTATTTTTTATTATAACCTTCAATTCCTTCCATTTTATTATTGTCGATCATGTATTGATGTAAACCCTTCAAATTCTCAGGTGCTTTGAACCTTTTGAAATCATATAATTCTCCAGTTTCAACATCATTGGCAGGATAGACCATCAGCTTCATATTATGTCCGAAACCTCTACCAAATGCTTCTAATAATCCGCCAGGTAAATTGTCGTAATATTTCTCTTCAAAAATGGTTTGCAACTGATAAATCCCCAATAAAACTCCGATTTTTCGACCTCTATTTAATCCCGAGATATAATCCACCATTTTATAATGCTTCAGATAATTTGAAATCATTACTGAATAGCCCATGGAAGAGATCAATTCCGCACGATCTACAAAATCCTTGTCTGAAATTTTACCATCATGAGTCAAATCTTTCAAAGTCAATTCAAATACAACTTCAAGTTGATCTTTCTCTACCTCTTCATCTGAAAGAAACTGTTTGTATCCGGCTTCAACCATATCCAAATGAACAAAAGTGATGGGTCTAAATCTTCCTCGAACTAAAAGAATATTCTTTTTGTACAAAGCTGTGGAAGGCTGACGCACATCTCCAGTTAAATCAAACATAGTCGCATCAGTTAAGCCCATCTTCACTAGATTAAGCGCCATGATTCGATTATCCACATTTTCAAAATCTGGTCCTTTAACACGCAACATATCCACTTCTACCCTCTCTCTTGGAAGTCTGTGCGTAAGTGCTTTTAAAAAATATTCGATATCGTCGTTGTGAAAATAACAGGCATGAATCAGATTCACTCCGAAAATTCCTAAAGCTTCTTGTTGCGCTTTATGAGAATTGTCGTGCATTTTGATATGCAAAATAATATCGTTTGGTGGCGTACCTGGTTTCAATTGGAAACGAATTCCGACCCAACCTTGCCCTTGATTTGTTTTGTGATAATTCAGAGATTCCACTGTATTGGCAAAAGCGAAAAATCGTGTATCGCCTTCTTTATCGCATAAAGTGGAGATCGTTTGATCAAACTCCGTTTTAAGCATGGTCATCAGGCGTTCTTCGCAAACATATCTTTTACAATCCCCATAAAGGGAATCAGACACCTTCATGTCGTAGGCAGAATGGGTATATGCAATGGTACCGGATGACCCTCCAGCTTTAAAAAAATTAGCCGCAACTTCTTGTCCGGCTCCAATCTCAGCAAATGAACCATAAATCCCTTGATCCAAGTTTACTTGCAAACATTTTTCTTCGGTAGTAAGTCTTTTCTTATCAAACATAATCTGTTATCCTCTGAAACTATAAGATAAATTTACAGGAAAATAAGTGGGAAAAAAAAGAACAACCCATATTTTCGACAAAGAGCTGCTTTCTCAAGCATCAAGGCATGTGTTTTTGACTAGTTATACGATAAATTAATTCGGATCTTGAAAATCTGGATTATTCACAAAATCCATGTCGGTCATCGTATTCAAAAAAGCAACGATCTCATTAAAATTCTGTGGATAAGATAAATGATCACCCACTCCTCCAACATGCGCATACTCCATGTTTGGGTCGATGTTGGGTGAGTTTTGCTTAACCTCAAAGAAATAGTGAAAAACAACATCCTCCAAAGTTTGAAAGCGTCCATCATGCATGTAAGGATGCGTTAAGGCTATATTTCTTAATGTCGGTACTTTAAATTTTCCATTCTCTAAAGGATCTCCTGTTACTCCTCCTCTACCCAAATCACTAAAGGCTAGATCCATCCCATTATTCGAATAGGCTTGAATTTGCATGAGAGGACCTTGATGACAGTGAATGCAGTCCGCTCCTGCTTGAGACTCAAATAGTCCATACCCCGCCTTAGCTTCAATTGAAATATTTGCATACCGAGCCATTTCTGAAGACGTAAGCTGAAAACCATTATTGAACTTATATAAAATATCGAAATCAGAGTTGCCCGAAATCATGGTTCTCAAGAACTGAGCAATGGCTTTAGAAACCTTAACAGAATCGATTCCCGGCTCTCCAAAAGCCTCTTCAAAAAGTGAAGGGTACTCGGAATCTTGTTGAAGTTTACTTACCGCATTCGGCCAGGTTTCATTCATTTCAGTTGGATCCGTGACTGGTCTAAAAATTTGATCTTCCAGTGTTGCTGATCTTCCATCCCAGAAGAAAAACTGTTGCCAACCCAAATTGATCAAGGCCATGGAATTTCTCGTACCAACGGCCCCTGTAATTCCAGTACTAAACTGATTGGTATCAGAAAAAGAAGCAGCAGGAAAATGACAAGTTCCACAAGACATGGTATTATTCCCACTTAACATGGGTTCCCAAAATAATTTTCTTCCCAAAGCAACCCCTTCAACAGTCAAAGGATTATCTGCTGGAATATCCATTGGAGGAAAATGGGAGGGAATTTGCAAAGTATATGGCGTAGGACCATCATCCGGTGTTTGATCTTTATTACAAGACCAGATCGAAACCCCGATCAAAAACATCAAACTTAATACAACTCCTATTTTTTTCATTTCTTCTCTTTAAGATAAGGAAAGTAGTCCCGTCCTCAACTAATTATTCGTAAGTATAATAAATTCCGTGCTTCTCATTATTCACAAAATCCCAATCCGTCAAAGTTTTCAGGAAGGCGACCAAATCCGCTTTTTCTGATACTGTCAAATTCAAGGGTTGGATAAGCGAGCTCTTATTCACATGCGTCTCACCTCCTGTATTTAGGAAGTCGACCACTTCTTCCAAGCTAGCCAAACTCCCATCATGCATATAAGGAGCCGTTAATTCTACATTTCTTAATGTAGGTGTTTTGAACTTCCCTTCATCACTATCTAATATAGTAACGCGTTTTCTTCCTATATCCGTATAGATCTCGTACAATCCAATATTATGAAAGTCATTATCCGTAAAATTAAATCCGGAATGACAATCGGCGCATCCTTTATCTAAAAAGAGCTGATAGCCATTTTGTTCAGACTGTGAAAAGACATTTTTTCCTTGATAAACTTCTTGATCAAACTTCGAATTCCCCGAAACCAATGTTCGCTCATAAGCCGCGATTGCTCGAGTAAGAACAAAAGCATCAAAAGGTCGATCATAAGCTTCCAAAGCCATTTGCTGATATTCAGGTATCGCTGCCATTCGCTCGATAGCTTGTGGAACTGGCATGTTCATTTCATCCGGATTCTCTATCGGATTCAAAACTTGTAATTCAAGGGTTGGGACACCTCCATCCATGAAGAAAATTTCAGCATAACCGATATTGGTCAGCGTAGGCGTATTTCTAAATCCTAAGTTTCCATGTACACCGGGCGAAATTTGAAAATTGTCTGCAAAACCCATTGGTTGCAAATGACAACTAGCACAAGATACAGTTGAATCTTCCGATAATCTTTTATCAAAAAACAATTTCTTCCCAAGATTGACCCGGGATTTTGTTAGTTGATTGTCGCTCGGAATCTGCATGGCCGGAAAGCCCTCAGGCTGCTCCAAAACAAAACTATCATCTTTGACTTCCTCTTTATTACACGAGAAAAGAAAAACAAATGACGCTATGATCCAAATGTGCTTATTCAAGGACTAAACTTGCATTAAAATTGTCGGTTAACATTTCTCCAATCACTTCCTGACCTGGATTCATGTGAATTGTTGGATTTGCAACCATATCTAAAGTATCTGTCGCATTCATGAAAAAACGTTCCATATTCAGTTCGTATGAAACCACCGTGGTCATTTCTTCAACCAAATTCATGGAAACAGAAGCCGTATTGGTTCTCAAATAAGGATCTAATCCTAAATGATAAGCAAAAGGTGTGTCATTCATGTCAATCACCTGATCACCATTACTATCAAACCTTCCCTCGATCACTACAAATCGATATCCTGAATTCCAAGTCCAATACATGCCTCCTGAACTCATGGTACTTAATGGATGGTCCGAATCATACGTTGATGGGTCCGCATGATTCCTCACAGAATCTACTCCAATATCAAAAGTTAATTCATCATAACTTCCGGGGGTCACAAGATCACTAAACAAAACATTCGAATTGGCATAGTTGAATTGTGCCACACTATTGGCATTCGTATAGGTTCCTCCGTTTCCTACTTTAGCATAGGTGGTATAAAATCGAATCGTACTGAATTGGATTAAATAGCCCTGTGCATACATGTAAGTGGAGTCAAAAGAGATATCCACTCCATTAAATTTCGGATTTACCTCCACAACCAAAGTGGCATCGTATGAACAGGAACCATTGTCTTTCTCCGCATCCCAATTGTAGTTGTTTGCTGTAGAATCCAAGCAACCTTCTTTCTTACACGAATACTGAGCTAGAGCAAGAGTAACAATTGAACCAAAGAATAATAATTTAAATGCTTGTTTCTTCATGATTTTGCTTTTTGATATACACGAAAAATAAGAAAAAATAGTTGAGATTTTGGTGACATTTATTCCACTTCAACCTCAACTATTTAAAATGTCTTATTAATTGACTGAAAGGAAATTAGCCAAATTCGCTTTCAAGGCATTTGCCAATGGCATATTATCCATTGTATGCGTTGTATTGTCATTCGCTAAGTCCATTCCCGTAAACAATTGGGAATAATCTAAATTCAAATTAAGTGTCAATGCTTCATTCGCTTCCAAATCTTGGTGAATTGTGAAGGCATCATCTACAGCAAACTGATGCATTCCAAGGTGCATTTCGAATGTAGCGTCGCTTCCATCAATTACTTGGTCTCCGTTCGAATCATAAACGCCTTCTACTGCGAAGAAAATATATCCCGAACTCCAGCTCCAATACATGGATGGCACCTGTAAAGAAAGCGGGTGACCTGCAGGCATAGTGGATGGATCAACTGTATAAGTTGTCAAAGAATCTAAACCTATTTTAGCATTCATCATGTGCACATGTCCAGTTAAATCTACATTTCCCATGTTTAAGCTTGATGTTCCCATTTTAACAATAAACATGGTATCCGTCATTCCTTTCATCGACATGTCCATATCCATGAAAGTGAAGTTGGACAAATAGAAATCACATCTTGTAAATTTATATTTCGTTCCCTGATCATCCGAATAAACAGAATCCGTTGACATGGCATTCCCCCCAAACATGTGATTCACATTTAAGGTCACCGGATTTCCTTCATCATACACACAGGATCCATTGTCTTTTTCTGCATCATGATTGTAGTTTAATGCACTTTGATCCATACATCCTTCTTTTTTACAAGAGGACATCGTTAAAGTAATTCCTCCGATTACCGCAATTGCAGCTGTTTTAAATATTGTTTTCATTATTCGAGTATTTTATTGTTTCTAAAAATTATAATTTACGCCGACTCTTAATCGGACTTTAGCTGGGATTTCGAGTCCATTATAAGATTCAGCAATTTTAGGCTGAATCAAGGCAATAAACTGAAGTCCCTTCCAATAGGCATCAAAGCCCAAGGATAAAAACAGAACACTTCCTCCTGAGTCTAGGATTTGATTCTTCATGAAGGAATCTGCAAACCCATGCTCAAAATACAATCCGGCTTTTGGAAAAAACCTGAAATCATCTTTTTTATAGAGATAGATGAAATCAAGTTGTGAGAAGATATTGTCTCCATATCCATAACCGTACTTATTTTCAGTATTCAATTTATAGGATATAGACGAATTCATTCCGAATTGGTTTACAACAAAAAGGTATTCCGCTGAAAAAAGTACATCCCAAGATCCAGATCCTGGTTGCATGTCCAAATCTTGCTCTATTCCATTGTACTGTTTGGTGACACTTCCCAAAGGAAACTTCACACCACTGGCTAAAGTAATTCTGTGATTGGGTTTATCTTCATTCTTGGTATTCAAGACCCGAAATTTCGGCATCAATACAGGGTCTCCAAACCCCCAAACATCGGAATACTTTTCCCCCTCGATCGTTCTTGAATTGTGAACGATTGGAATCGAAGCAAAAATGGAAAACCACCTTGCAGGAAAGTATTCTCCTCTCAGCTCAAATGTTCCGTAATTTTCTTTTACTAGCTTGTCTTTCCAAGCGTTTGCATGACCTCCGTGTTTCTTCCCATTTCCATGGATTGGATTACCGCTTAAAAATCTATGTGAATAAAACAACCCGATCTTTGATTTGAAATCATTGGGTGTTAATTCAAAATAGATACTGCAAATATCACAGCTGTAGGAAATGAATGAGGAAAACACAAAGCCAAATGCGATGAGTAATCTTCTCATTAATTAATTTGATTGTTCTCTATTATTTAAACTAAACTGAAAATCAAATTATTGCACTTGGTGGGTGTTCTTGTTCTTTTAGATGCGCTTCTGATACTAGAAATTGATACTGATCAATAGGTCGAAAATCTTGAAAAGCATAATTTGGAATCTCCAATGAAAACTCGCTTACAAATAAAATTTCTTCCTGAATTCTTAATTTTTCTTGCGGCACCGGAACTTTCTTGTGATCCTTATCGACTTCAACTGAAAATGATGGCTCTTGCTCTAATTTCTTAGCTAAATGACATTTTCCATCACATTGCAATTCTGGTTTATCCTTATTGACACAAAATTCCAAAGTAATCTCTTCCTGATTCATTTTGAAGTGAATAAACTGATAAAAAGTATTCACCTGCTGAAAGGAAAAAATCAACAAGACCAATCCAAATGCTATGTGCGAAATGTACTTCACCTCAACAAAGGTAATGAAAAGCTGGTATTTAAAAGTAACATTTATCACTATTTAGGTTGATTAAAAACGGGTGCAATTTTTAAGGACTCAGAAACGTCTATATTTTAAGGAAAGTCAATTAATTCGTATATTTATTCTTATGAATCAACGCATCTTACTGTTTATTTTGGTTTTTGCCGGACTCAATTCTTTGTGGGCACAAGAAATCCCGGAGATCAACTCTCAATACCAATTCGTTGAAAATAAAGGTCAATGGCCCGAACAAGTGAATTTCCGAGCAGATGTTCCGGGTGGGTTTATTTGGTTGGAAGAAGATAAGTTTAATTATCAATTTCTTCAATACCCGCATATTCATGGTCATTCACTAGAAGAGATTAAAGACCATGATCTAAAAGTTAAACAACACGTCATCTGGGCTGAATTTGTTGATTGCAATGAACAACCGACGATTCAAAAAAATCAAAAATCAACTGACTATTACAACTTCTTATTGGGGAATAACAAGAAAAAATGGGCTTCTTATTGTTATGCTTATTCCGATATCACTTACGAAAATTTTTACCCAGGAATTGACATGAGAATCTATGAAAAGAATCTCGATCTTAAATACGATTTCACTCTGCAGCCTAATGCCAAGAATAGCATTCAAATCAAATATTCTGGACAAGACAAAATTCGAATCAACAAAAAAGGTAACTTGATCATAGAAACTTCCTTAGGGCAAGTAATTGAGGAAAAACCATACGCCTATCAAATAAAAAACGGGAAACTGATTGAAATTGAGTGTGAATTTAAGCTCAATAAGGACATTGTAACTTTCGCTTTGGGAGACTATGATCAAAATTACAAACTGACCATCGATCCCGTCTTGATATTCGCTTCTTACTCCGGATCATTCTCGGATAACTTTGGGATGACGGCCACTTATGATGATCAAGGTGATATGTTCTCTGGTGGAATGGCCTTTGGAAATGGTTACCCCACTACTCCTGGAGCTTTTGACGAAGACGGTACCTTAACTAACCTCAATGCACAAGCGAATGCAGCTCCAGCATATGGGTGCACAGATGTTGTGATTACAAAATATAATTCAACAGGAACCTCCAGGCTATACAGTACTTATATCGGTGGAGGAACCGATTTGGGAGGGACGGAAACCGTGCATAGTTTAATCGCTGACTCAACTGGAAATTTGTATTTCTTTGGAACGACTTCATCAACTGACTTCCCAACAACGGCGGGATGTTATGACGATTCTCACAATGGTGGAAATTTCGTTGGTTTTGTTGAAAATGGTGTTTACTATTACCAACCTCAAGGTGGATTTTTTGGTGGGGTGGATATTTATGTAGCGATACTAGATCCTGCTGGTGCCAATTTAGTTGGATCAACTTATATCGGGGGTAGTGGAAATGATGGAATCAATTACAATCTAAACAGCAATGCAACTGGAAATTATTATAGCTCCTATGACTCCCTGCAATTTAATTATGGAGATCAATTCAGGGGTGAAATCATGTTGGATGA
>JAUICI010000267.1 GCA_030427935.1 Bacteroidia bacterium
TAATTCACTTTTGAAATCAGAGAAAGTGAATTGAGTATTAAAACTATGAGAAGTAAAAACTAAAGAATGATTTAAGTTCAAAGTGAACTGATCTCCTTCGTAAGAATCAGAAACATCAATACTAAAAGTTTCATTATGACAGCAATTGCCTTTTACCTCAGAGCTATGATTACATTTCTTAGTTTCTTGAATTTTAGTACTCTCTTCAGACTGACAACAGGCGTGCTTTGACGACTTTTTCTCTATTTTTGCTTCAGACATTTCGCATTTTTCAGCTTGTCCAAAAAAACTGAAGCTTTTAATCTCTCCTCCACAAAAGTGAACGTCCATAGACAAGCCAAAAGAAGAGCTTAGCATTAAAACCGCAAGAAGTGCAGCTGATATTCTATGTTTTAAATTAATTTTCACGGTAAACTTTACTAAGTAAGACAAAAATACAAATTTTCAACAAAACATCATAATATATTAATTATCAAAAATATAGGGGTTAAATGGTACCCAGAAATGTATTTATGTTTTTGGTCCACGACGATGAAGATTACCGGATTTATTCTTTAAGTAAGAATTAATTTAATCTCGCATTACGCATTACGCATTACGAACCGAATCCACAGCTTTTCTCACTGAACCATGCTCCAATAATAATTCATTTGCTTTTTCATATTCCAATCCAGTTTCCTGCATGATCATTTTTGTTCCGCGATCTACCAATTTGTCGTTGCTCAATTGCATGTCTACCATTTTATTTCCGCGTACTTTCCCTAATTGAATCATCACTGAAGTAGAAATCATGTTTAAGACCAATTTTTGAGCAGTTCCAGACTTCATTCGCGTACTTCCGGTAACGAATTCCGGTCCGACTATTGGAACCATCGAATGCTGAGCTAATTGATCTAAAGGACTATTGGGATTACAGGTAATGCCTCCAGTTAAATTCCCACTTGAATTCGCTTTTTCAATAGCGCCTAGAACATAAGGAGTTGTTCCCGAAGCAGCGATTCCAACTATGACATCATTTTCATTAATGTCGTATTCCAAAAGATCTTTCCAGCCTTGTTCTTTGTCATCTTCCGCAAATTCAACTGCTTTTCGAATAGCTGAATCTCCTCCCGCAATGAGTCCAACTACAATTCCATGCTCCACCCCAAAAGTTGGTGGACATTCTGATGCGTCAACAATTCCAAGTCTTCCAGAAGTCCCTGCTCCTAAATAAAATAGTCTACCACCTTTTCGCATTCTAGAAACACAGGCTAGAACAAATCGTTCAATTTGTGGAAGGATTCTTTCAATAGCCTGAGGTACAGTTTGATCCTCCTTATTGATATTAGCCAGAAGTTCACCAACTGACATTTTTTCTAGATCATTATACTTACTCGAAGACTCGGTAATTTTATTCATCTTGTTTTTTCTTTAAAAATAGCGATACGGAACGAAATACTGTGAATTTTGTCTTACTTTAGAAGTCGAAAAATGGATAAGCGACTGAAATACGCCCTCATAGGAATCTTTGTCATTCTGCTACTTTGGATGTTGTATTACATTCAATCGGTAATTGCTTATATTGTTATTAGTGCGATCGTGGGGATGATTGGTCGGCCATTGGTTTGGCGTTTACAAAAGGTCAAAATTGGCGGCAAAAAAATCTTTTCAAATACCTTAGCAGCCGGAGTTGTACTCCTATTTTTCTTGTTCTTGATTGTGAGTTTCATTGGATTAATCGTACCCGTAATCATAGAAGAAGCCAATACGATTGCCAGTATTTCTCAACATACGCAGGCTGAAGATACCGATGGACCAATTTACCGATTGGGTGAAATTTTGCAGGATGCGGGAATGATTCCAGCAGAAGAACACCCTCGAGGTTATATCATTGACAAGCTTAAAGGTGCCATCAACATGAAAGCAATTTCTACCATGTTTTCGGATTTTGTTGGAAGTTTAGGAACCATTTTGATGGGCTTGTTTTCTGTATTGTTTATCTCCTTCTATTTTCTGCAGGACTCAAAGATTATTACTTCAGCCATTTTCCGATTCACACCGAAGACAAGTCGAGAAAAAACGGCCTTGATGTTGAGAAAGATCAAGGATGCTTTAAGTTCTTATTTTATGGGCTTGGTAGTAGAAATGATTATCGTAGGGATATTGATTTGGTTTGGAATGATGATGCTCGGAGTGAAGCATGCGGTGGTTATTGGGTTCTTTGCCGGTGTGATTAATATCATCCCTTATTTAGGACCATGGATTGGGGGAAGTTTTGCCCTTTCAATCGGATTTATTTCGCATCTAGAAAACGGTATTAATGCTGAAATGGGAACATTGTTGGTTTCTCAAATCATCGTTGTCGCTTGCGTGCAATTAATCGATAATTTCATATTGCAACCTAGGATTTATTCGAGAAGTGTAGGTGCACATCCGCTTGAGATTTTTATTGTTATTCTTATTGGTGGAACCATCGGGGGTATTGTAGGCATGATCGTGGCAGTTCCAACCTATACATTTATCCGAATTGTTGCTTACTATTTTTTCGAAGAATATTCCTTTGCGCAATTCATAACGGCATCAATGCGAAAAGCCGAACAGAGCAAGGAAGAAAAATCGTAGGAATCTATTAAAATTTCCTTTATTTTCGTGGTTCTAATTTTATCAGAAAAAATATGGATTACGATGTAGTAGTTATTGGCTCGGGACCTGGTGGATATGTAGGTGCAATTAGATGTGCACAACTAGGGTTGAAAACAGCCATAATTGAAAAGTACGACACTCTTGGTGGAACTTGTTTGAATGTAGGATGTATTCCGTCCAAAGCTCTTTTGGATAGTTCAGAGCATTTTCACAATGCAAAACACAATTTCG
>JAUICI010000268.1 GCA_030427935.1 Bacteroidia bacterium
TACCACACTTATGCAAAAATGATTCAAATTCATTATGCACGAAAAGAGTATTCGAAGTCCGAACCATGGAAAAAGAAACTCTATAAAGCCTATGAAGACAGCAAACTAAAAGGAAATCTAAAAGACATGTTTTGCTTTGATCAATTTGATTGGAAAGACAAACACATTCAAGTATTCGAAAGATTCGCGGAACCAGAAGGACAACTTTATTACAAACATGTATTCTATGTAATGAATGAAAAAGGTCAAATCGAATCCAGCATCCAAACCGAAAACTCCGTTGTTTCGGTCGAACTAGGAGGTCCAAAATACCTAATCGGAATGAACAAAGGAGACTCGCATTACACGTTCAGCATAGGATACGAAGAGGATTTCAAATATGACGACTTAAAGAAAACCGTCATCGAAATATTAGAAGGTAAACTAAAACCAGGCGCTTCATCTAACTACGGTAAGTAACAAAAACAACCTCAAAACTCAACGCCCAATTCCCTTGTGCACCTTAGCTGAAAGCGAAGTTGGATAATCTTTCATTTTTAATTGTTAATTTTTAATTAAACAATCAAGTCCTCCCCTTCCGCTTAGATGTATAATCAAACTCAGGCAAGCCCAAATCCATTTTCTCTGCCCGATCATGCAATAAAATAGATCCGGCGACTGCTACATTCAGTGAATGATTGCCCTTCAGTTTAACCAAATGATGGCATTTCTCGATGATTTTTGGTGGTAATCCATTGTCTTCAGCTCCAAGTAGATAAACCGCTCGCATCGGATGATCGAAGTCTTTCAATTCAGGCACTTCATCCCCCATTTCAATTCCGACCAATCTAGAATCATAAGGCAAAGCTTTGTAGAGATCTTCAATGGTATCGTAGTGGTATAAAGGGATATTGCGCCAGGTTTTCAATACATCACTGGGTTGTCTTTTGTATTTTTTGTCTACCGTAAAGATGAAACTAGCTCCCAAAATATAGGCAGAACGCCATAATGTCCCAATGTTTTCGGAGCGCTTGACTTGATAGACTCCAATTCCAAAAAATCCTTTCTGAACAACCTCTTTCGGCATATGTTTATTGATTAGTTTTGTCAATAATAAACTAAAATATTCTGATATGGACTTTCTGGATGAAAAAATAGACCAATACGTTTGCGAACATACCGAGCAGGAAAATGAGGTGCTTTATGATCTCAACCGAGAAACACATATGAATGTCTTGATCCCAAGAATGCTCTCAGGCCATTTGCAAGGAAGAGTTTTATCCATGTTGAGTCATATGATCAAACCAAAAAACATCCTCGAAATCGGAACCTATACCTCCTACTCTGCTTTATGCATGGCGGAAGGTCTGGCCGAAAACGGAAAGATCACAACAATCGATAGAAATGATGAATTGGAAGAGATTATTCAGAAATATGTAAAGAAGTCAGGCAATCAGGACAAAATCCACTTTCTTTCTGGAGATGCTACCGAAATTATTCCCACTTTGATCTGGTTATCGACAAAATTCCTCCTGGTGGCTATATAATTGCTGATAATGTTCTGTGGTCAGGTAAAGTGATCGACGATGAAGCGGATGACCCAGACACCCTTGCCATCAAAGAGTTCAACACAAAAGTGCATGAAGATGAAAGGGTTCAGAATGTGCTTTTACCGGTGCGCGATGGCTTAATGATTTTACGAAAACTCTAGTTTGACAACTTCTTTCTTCTAAATTCTGCATTCAATACTTTTGCTTCAAGCATTTGCTCCCAAGTAAGAAAGCAATAATTCAGACTGCAAGACCAAGGGGAATAAGAATTGAACTGAATACCCTTTTCTTTTATGCAAAAATCCCATTTATCGGAGAATGTCTGAATATCTCGACAGTTCATATTGTTTTGGTTTTGATCCAAAAGCATAATAAAATCGAGGGTATCCGACTTATTTTTTAAAACCAGAAAATCTTCAAACTCAATCGCTTTTCCCGTTTCAAAATCATAATTGAAGGACCAATAAGCATAATTGTGATGATTTCCTCCGTGAGCATAGGTATCTACAATATATTCCACACTAATGATATGTTTATTGAAGGAAATCTTATTTAAACCGATCACTCCTTCATACTGCACTTTCGGGTAAGGTTGCGGACAAGGGTCTACATAACTTAAATCGTAATTAATTTGCGCATGAATCGCCTCCTTCAAAGCCAACTGAAAATTCTTCGCTTTTGCTTCCATACTGTCCTTGGACACCAATAATTGATAGGAATAAGAGGTGCATGACGAGGTGTCTTCTAAAACAATTTCCTGTACTTCAAAACCTTCCGGCGGAGCAATGGAATCGTATTGAAAGGCGGTACTAACCACTTCTATATTATGTGGTTCTTCTTCTTTTTGAATAGACTTTTTAGCTGAATTTTCTTCTTTATTTTCACAAGATGTAAAGAATAGGAAAGCTAAAAAAGTACCCACCAATATGTTTTTGTATACATGCCCCATGATAGAATCAAGATAAAGTACAAAATTAAACCCAAATACAACTCCATTTCATACCTGCGTGCGCGATCAAAAAGCCTGTTTCTCTTGAGTTTATTGATATTCTTCCAATGTCGATTAATTAAGAAAGGTGTTAGAACTGGATAGTGCTTTTTATCCGAAATAGGATTCACTTCCCCCATTTCAACTGCAAACTTTTGTTTTAATCTTCGAATTTCTTCTTTGGATAAATAGCGTGATTTGAACTCCTTCTCTATTTCTAGGGACAAGTCTTTTGAGAGCGATTCATTCTCTCTAAGCTTGAACAAGTGATAATTATCCAAGGATTTTATGCCCTTTGGATCAATCATCTAGAATATCGTCAGATTCCTC
>JAUICI010000084.1 GCA_030427935.1 Bacteroidia bacterium
ATAGTCCAATAGTCCAATAGTCCAATAGTCCAATAGTCCAATAGTCCAATAGTCCAATAGTCCAATAGTCCAATAGTCCAATAGTCCAATAGTCCAATAGTCCAATAGTCCAATAGTCCAATAGTCCAATAGTCCCAATCTGAACCAAATTTAGTTTCGCATGTACGTGTTTTAGAATCAAAAAACACGAAACATGAATTATTCTAAAATTTTTCTCCTTGGATTGCTTTTTCTTTCAGTTGTTGCGAATGCTCAAGTTGCTGGAAATCAAGTTTACCGTCCACATCATAGTTATGGGTCATCTGCCACCGTACAGCCTTTAATGCAAAGGCAAATCATTCGGTCTACGGATTCTACTTTAATTGTGACGGCTCATATTTTATTGAATAAGAGAGCGGATCAATTTGAGATTACTGTTGGGGTGCATCAAGCTGCATCCACCATAGAAAAGTGCAATGAGGAAATTAATAAGCGCATTGATGCCTTGAAAGCTGATTTACAAGGATTGGGTATTGGGCAGAAGAAAATGTATGTCGATTTTATCTCTCAAACGAAGATTTACGACCACGAGGTTGGGAAGTCTTCTTCTCAGCAGGTTCAAACAGGTTTTGAACTGAAAAAGAACTTGATTTTTATTGTTGAAGACATCAAACTCATGGATGAAATTTCGGTTTTATGTTCCAAGCAAGAAATCTATGATATCGTTAAAGTGGAGTATATCAATAATGACATCGATGAGGCTTATGACCAATTATTCGATCAAGCCTACAGTTTTATTCAAAAGAGAAGAGCCTTGTTTTTAAAGGTTTGCGATCAGAAACTAAGTGGGAAATCTAGAATCACGTATGACAATTTCTACAGTCTTTATCCCAAAAATAGATATGTAGATTATCAAGCCTTCGAGTCTTCGGATTTAAGAATTTACAATAGTTATTATTCCAATGATTATATCCGAAAAGAGGCCAGAAAACATAAAACGCACTACTATGATGGGATTGATGTTTCATCATTCGACAAAGTCATTAATCACGCAGATCCAGAAGTGGGTATTCAATATGTTTTGCAAGTAGAGATGGTTTTTGAATTTGAAGAAGAGGAATTGTTTGTAGAAGGGAAAAGTGAGAAAGGAGACGGGAAAAAATAAGGCCTGAATTAACTTAAGTTTAAATATCAGCTAACACTTTTTATGGATTTATGAGTTAGTTTTCATCTAATTGAAAAGAATCATGATGAAACTAGACCTGCAATTTTCTTGTCCCATGACTTGGGAACAATTAAGCGATCACGACGAAAGATCTAAAATGTGTAAGATCTGCTCAAAGAAAGTGATCGACCTTGAGAAGTTAAACGATGACCAAATTCACCAAGAATTTAAAGGGAAAGAATCCGTTTGTGCGAAAGTCCCCATGAATCGATTGAATGAGTGGATCACACCTTTCCAGAAAGCTTTGGCGGCCATTGTGATTTGCTTTGCAGGAACTCTATTTACGGTTGAATTTGCACATGGACAGACCATCTCGGCAAAATGTGCCATTCAAGTAAATACGAAAAGAATTAAAGGTCGAATCATAGATGATTTTTATTTCAGGCCAGTTGAAAATGCTCGCATCATGTATAAAATGGAGCAGAAAGAATACGAGGTATTTACGGACTCATTTGGGAATTTCACCATCGATCTACCAAAAAAATATGTAGCGCTCAACTTGAATGTATTTTATGAAGGCCAACTGAAAACCACTCGTTTTGAAGAAAGGTTGTCAGATGAAGAACGAAATACAGGAGATATTGAAATACCCATGATAGGAGCTGATGAAAAAAATGGAGCGAGGTGGATTTCAGGGACGGTTTTTGAGGATTGGTCTGACGAAGTTATTTCGTTTGCTAATCTTCATATAGAGGAATTAGATGTTGATTTTTATACGAATTCAGAAGGTCAGTTTAAATTTCCAGTTATTGAAGGTATTGATAGTTTGACCCTTGTTGTGAGTTTTATTGGTTATCATCAGAAAATAGTGAAACTTGATGTGGAGGAAGCAAGTAAAGAAAATTTCGAAATTTATTTGGATGGAGAAGTAATGACTTTAGGAGCTCTGGAGGTGAAAATTGAGTATCAAGGACCTGTTCATATTGATCTTATTCAAGATCATGTTGATCCCATGCACAAAAAACAAAACCAAGTAATTGAAGGTGTCCATCGTAATGGTCAAACTTGGATTCTGAATAGAAGAGATTTCTAAGATTCGATTTGTGGAATTTTAAGCTGAATCGCATCTTCCATTAAACACCACATGAAATTAAATCAATTACATAGTTGTCCGATGAAATGGGAGTCCATGCCTAGTTTGGATGAAAGAACCAAGTTTTGTCAGACCTGCACCAAGAAAATACACGATTTTTCAAATGTAACGGAAGAAGAAGTTTGGGAGGTAATGAAAGGTCAAACTTCGGTTTGCGCAAAGATTCCTGTATCGAAATTACAGGAATCTATCACGCCTTTTCAAAAGGTGTTGTTGGCCATGGTTATTTGTTTTAGTGGGACTTTATTTACGGTGGATTTTGCTTATGGGCAGCAGGAGTTGAATGGTCATGAATTCACTCAGAAAAAAGATAGTTTGTGGACGATCAAAGGGAAAGTTTTAGACGATGAAATTGGAGAGGGATTAATGGGCGCTAGAATTCGGATTAAGGATCGGAATGATGGAACTCTTGCTGATTTAGATGGAAATTTTACTCTTAAGGTGCCAGTCTCCATGGATACAGTGATTTTATCTGTAGAATATTTTAGCTATAAAACTGTGGAAATCAAGATTGCGAAAAATGAGCTGGTGCAGTTAGAACCCATTTTCTTGAAAGAAGATATAGATGCCATAATGATCGGTGTAATTATTACAATTGATCCGGAAACGGGTTATGAAAAAAACTCCATTGAAGATTTATTTCAAAGAGAGAAGTATTTGCCGGGGTTTTAGATTTAGATTCGATTTTTTTATTCCGCAAAGTTACGCTAATAGGCTCCTTTCGTCGCTTTACACAAAGTTTCAAGAAGAATTTTTGAAAATATAAAATAGGGCAGATTTGAGAACATCCTTCGCGCAACTTAGTGTCTTCTTTGCGAATCTTCGCGGAATAACCATGAACTCGAATTATACCAATGCATATTGGTTTAACCCAACTTACCAATCAAAATCAAATCCTTATACTCGTAATTGTTCTCCTTGAACTCCTGATTCTTACAAAGTCGAATTTCAAAACCTGCTTTCTCCATGGCCTTTAGCAAATATTCTTTCTCATGGAAATAATAATTCATGCCTTTCTCGACAGACGAATTGGCATAAAAATCTTCCATGGTACTCAGGTATAAAACACCTCCAGAATGAAGTTTGGTTTTTGCTACTTGAATGAAATCAATGGCTTCTTCTTTTGAAATATAAGGGAGCCCAAATCCACAGATGATTCCATCAAACCTCGAATCGACTTTTTCTAATTCCAAAAGATCCAACTCCATGGTTTCAATTGAAGGGTTTTCCCTTTTGGCTATTTTCAGCATTTCTTCCGCAAAATCCGTAGCTAGAATTTTTAAATCAGGCCTTTGCTTAAATAAGTATTGGGTAATGTTTCCCGGTCCACAAGCGAGTTCCAAAACTTTCGAGTTCAAAGGAAGTTCCTGACAAAACTGGTTCAAGGATTCATTATAATTTTCAAGATCGGCATATTTCTCAAAGTAATCTTGGGCACTTTCGTTGAAGTTTTTCTTGGTTGGATTCATACTTCAAATAATTTGATCAATCGCTCGAGCCAATTCGAGATCTTTTTCAGTTAGACTATTTTTATCATGTGTAAATAGACGAATTTGGACTTTATTATAAGAGTTCGACCAATCAGGATGATGGTTCAGTTTCTCTGCGATTTCGGCTACTTGATTCATGAACTCCATAGCTTCTTTAAAATCAGTAAATTCAAAATTACGTTCCAATTTTCCATTTTCGATTCGCCAATTACTTAGGTTGCCAAAATACTGTTCAATCGATTTATTCTTCATCCGCTTTAAACTTTAATGAATGAAAGGCGGGTTCCATTAAATCCGAATGTTTTTCCTTGTCCAGACTCATGAACGTAATGATTACATCCGCTTGATTTTCTTTGTGCAAATAAATAAACTGCCCATTCAACCAGCCTTTTCCAAACTCGCTATCAAATTCAAAAAAGCAAGATCCACCTTGGTTTGCATGAAACTCTCTTTCGACTGCAGCCGGTGGAAACTTTGTGATATTGTAAATTTGTCCGCCCGATAAATTGGTCATACTCGCCTGTACTCGAGCATAATACATGTTATTGGGATTCACCATCGTTACATTGGAATCTTTAAGTGATTTTTCATAGGCATCAAATAGATTACCTAAAGGCCAAATTGTATATCGAATTTCCATCGATTTATCCGAATTGGAAATAGCAAAAGAATAAAACAGATCCTTGTTTTCTTTCACTTCTGCGATGCTAAATCCTTCCGGCATATTGAATTCTAATCCAGCAGAATCGCACTCTGCCTGAAATTCTTCTAATGTGGGAATTGTACTTTGTGAGAATCCAAAAAAAGGAATCACAAAGAGGAGTAATAAATGGGTTTTCATAGCTGTGTAAATGCGTTACTTCTAATTTACTACGCAAAATTGAGTCCAAAGTTTACACCTTCACACTCTTCGCAATCACAAAAATAACGGCGAGGGTTAACCCAACACTAATTAAAACATTCAGCACTGCCCACCAGATATAACCTTCCTGAATCAGTTTGAAAGTCTCAAAGCTAAAGGTAGAGAACGTAGAAAATCCTCCGCAGAAACCAACTAGTACGAGGTAGGAAATAAAATGCTCTTGAAGAGGTAATTTGTCCTTAGCTAGATATACGAATAAAGCAAGGATTGCGGTGGCTAAAGTATTTGCAATAACAGTTCCAATAGGGAAACTCGAATGTAATTTTTCAACGGAAAAGATGGTCACTCCATATCGGGCTAATGATCCCAATCCACCTCCAATGAATATTGCTAAAAGATTAATCCACATTTTGCAAAATCTGTTTCTCAAATATACGGAAACCTCCATATCCCATGATTGTGCCGACCAAAGCACCTACGAAAATGTCGCTCGGGTAGTGCACACCCAAGTAGATTCTTGAGTAGGCCACTACGGAAGCCCAGATGAAAAGCATCAAGGTAATTCGTTTGATATGGGGTTTATACAAAGGAGCTAAAAAGGCAGCCATGCAAAAGAAATTCGCCGCATGAGAAGAAATGAATCCAAATTCACCACCTTTATATCCGTGGACGGTATGAACCAAATGCGAGATTTCGAGATTGTGCGAGGGGCGATAACGTTGGAATACATTTTTGAATAAATGAACCGATACATTATCGGCAATTGCAATTAAGAGCACCATTACGATAACAGCAAATACCGTGTTTTTAATCCCATAATATTTATGAATCAGCCAGATGAATAATAAATAGATGGGAATCCACTGCCATTTGCCACTCAGATGCCACATGAAAGGATCCAACCAATCAGCGTGTAAGCCATTTAAGAAAAGAAAGAGTTTTTGGTCGATATTTTCCAACCACTCGATCATTCTTCATTGATGTGTTTCCAAAGCATGTCTTTTAACTCTGTTAACCCAGTTTGAGCAACAGAACTAATAAATACATAAGGAACTTCTGGTAAATCCTGTTCCATTTCAGACTTCAGTTCTTCATCCAACATGTCTGATTTGGAAATAGCTAAAAGTCTTTCTTTATCTAATAACTCAGGATTGTATTGTTTCAATTCATTTAAAAGAATCTGATATTCCTTCTTGATATCGTCCGCATCAGCAGGAACCATGAAAAGTAGGACCGAATTTCTTTCAATATGTCTTAAAAAGCGCAATCCTAGACCTTTCCCCTCGTGCGCACCTTCAATGATACCAGGGATATCCGCCATAATGAAGGAGCGGTAATCGCGATAGGAAACAATTCCTAAATTCGGAACCAAGGTTGTAAATGGGTAATTCGCAATTTCAGGTTTAGCCGCGGATAACACTGATAGCAAAGTTGATTTTCCAGCATTTGGAAAACCTACTAATCCTACATCAGCTAGAACTTTTAATTCCAAAATTCGCCACGCTTCTTGCTCGTCTTCACCAGGTTGTGCATACCTCGGCGTTTGATTTGTTGATGATTTAAAATGGGCGTTCCCAAGTCCTCCACGACCACCTGCCAAAAGCACTTTTTCTTCTCCATGTTCTGTGATTTCAAACATGATTTCGCCTGTTTCGGCATCTCGGGCAACCGTTCCTAATGGAACTTCAAGGACTTTATCTTCCCCATTTTTACCAGTAGAATGGTCTTTCGAACCATTACCACCATGTCCCGCTTTTACGTGTTTTTGGTATTTAAAGTGGAGTAAAGTCCACATATTCGAATTTCCTCGGATGATTACATGTCCACCGCGACCTCCATCACCTCCGTCTGGACCACCTTTTGCATTGTATTTCTCACGACGCAAATGAGCTGATCCGGATCCTCCTCTTCCAGATCGACAATGGATCTTAACGTAATCAACAAAGTTTTTAGCCATGGCTAATTTTAATTCTTATCGATCGCTTCAAACAATCTTTGAGTGATGGCATCAATAGAACCTACACCATCAATTTCTTTCAATTTATCTTGTCCATCGTAGAAATCAGCCACTGGTGCCGTCTGCGAATTATAAGTATCAATTCTATTTTGAATAATTGCTGGATCTGCATCATCTTTTCTTCCGGATACTTCCGCTCTAGCAATTAATCTTGTTTTTAATTCATCTTCAGGAACGACCAAAGAAAGCATCATGGAAACTCCTGTATTTTTCGAAGCTAAAAATTTGTCTAATGCTTCAGCTTGTGCTGTTGTTCTTGGAAATCCATCATAGATGACACCTTTCGCATCTGGATGCTTAGATACTTCTGATTCTAGAATTTGAATTGTTACTTCATCAGGAACCAAATTTCCCTGATCCGAATAGCTTTTTGCCAATTTCCCCAATTCAGATTCTGGATCCAATGCTCTAAAAACATCGCCAGTAGAAATATGAACAAGTCCGTATTTTTCTTTTAATCTTTCTGATTGTGTTCCTTTTCCCGCACCTGGAGGTCCGAATAAAACTATATTTAGCATATGTGATAATTTTTACGACTCTTGGAGTCTGTATATGTGTTTTAAATTTCTAACGCTGCCATCGAAGTCTAAACCGTAGCCGATTACAAACTCATTTGGGATCTCAAAACCGAGAAAATCGATGTTGAAATCTGCCTGGCATTTTTCTGGTTTAAACAGCAAAGATACAATACTTATTGAAGATGGTAAGTAGCTTTTCATTTTGGAAATAAGGGATTCTAAGGTTAAACCAGTATCCACAATATCTTCAACCAAAATGATATCCCTACCTTGAATATCGGTTTTTAAACCCATCAATTCTTTGACTTCACCTGTCGTTTCCATGCCTTCATAACTCGACACTTTGATGAAGTCCATTTCGCAATCTCCAGGGTAGCCTTTGACCAAATCCGACATAAAAATGAAAGAGCCGTTTAGCACTCCAATGAAAACCGGATTCTTCCCCTCGAATTTCTTATGAATCAATTTTCTTAATTCCGCAACTCTTTTTTGAATCTTGTCTTCTGTGATGGAGATTTCAAAAATCTTTCCGTGCACTTCAATTGTTTGCATGGGCAAATTTAGTAATTAGTTGTGAGTTCTATGTTCTAGGTGCTATGTTCTAAGTTTAAAGAAATACTCAAGAAAGCGGGGTAGCGAGGTGTGCAAATCTGAAAAACAAACGATTTAGGGGGTGATTACCGCAACAATTGCACGAATCCTTTTAAGGTTTGAATTTCGGAATTTGGACAATCTATTTTATAGGATAATATCGCATAATAATTGCCTGTGGGGGAATCAATACCTTTCCATGAGTTGTTTTGGTCATCAGATTGAAATACAAGATGGCCCCATCGGTTATAGATTTCAATATTGTAGTAAGAGTAATTGTAGAGATTTGTTTTGTATTCATCATTGAATCCATCATCATTTGGTGTAAATACATTTGGAAGGACTACAGAAGCGTTGGCTTTTTTTGTACATTGGCATTCTTCAGTTGGTGTGTAACATTCCACATAGTTAGGTTGACTATTGTTATCACTGAAAGCTGGAATTGAAGATGAGTCAAAATTTGGCCAAACACAGATGTCGTTCAACAATGGCATGTCATTAATGAAGAGTTCAATAATCGTTGAAAAATAACTAATATCCAAATAACCAATGTTAGTGTTGAATGTCCATAGTTCCAAAAGTTCACAAATTTTAGAAAGATCTAGAGAAGTAAGGTTTGTATTGTCTACAATTATGAATCTTAGATTTATATTATTGCTAATATCTAATTGTTGAATTGGATTGTGAGAAAGTCTTAAATACATTAATTGCCTGTTGGTTGAGACATTGATATCGTGAAGATTATTGTTTCGAAGGGTTAACCTTTCTAATGAATCTAAATTTTGAACGTACAATGAATTAAGTTGACTAAAACTGATGTTTACTTTTTTCAATCGTGGATTTCCAATGAAGTTGTATGAGTTTATGTTTGCACCATGTACATATAGGAAATCAAGATTCTTAAAATGAATTAAATCATCTAAAGAAGTAATGCTAGGTCCTCCAATTCCGATATATGTTATACTATCAGCCTCTTGATAACTTATTTCTCCGTCCTGATTCGTGTCATAGGCAGGGAGCAATTGATTTTTAAATGTTTGACTAGAAAATTGAATGTTTTGACACAAGCAATTTAATATCATTAAATTGGCATAGAGAACTATGGTT
Organism: Bacteroidia bacterium; assembly: GCA_030427935.1. GTDB lineage: Bacteria > Bacteroidota > Bacteroidia > Flavobacteriales_D > Crocinitomicaceae > JAGQYP01. The sequence continues at coordinate 8,883 of JAUICI010000084.1, forward strand.
AGTTTTAATAAGCGGTTCATTAAAAAAGAAACAGGTTGTGTTTGAGTCTAAAGATAATAACTTAAAGAAGTGTCCCAAAATTGTGTTCGTCAATAATAATTTAAATGATGGATTCGGAGTAATACAAATACTTGGAACTTACTGCTGACAACTTGGAATTAATTATGGAACTAAAATTTCTATCTTTGCACCCAAATCATAATGTCTTAAAGTCATAGAATCATAAAGTCAAGTTCATGCACAAAATCGGAATTTTAGGGGGAGGTCAATTAGGCAGAATGTTTTATCAAGAAGCCATCAATTTTGATGTGGAATGTCATTTTTTAGATGCCGATCCAAATGCGCCTTGTGCTTCAATCTCACCGAATTTTGTGAATGGCAGTATTTTAGATTTTGATGAGGTTTACAATTTTGGGAAGGATAAAGAGATTGTCACTATTGAAATTGAAGCTGTGAATGTGGAAGCTCTGAAGAAATTGGAGTCGGATGGAATCAAAGTTTTTCCTCAGCCACATATCATCGAGATGATTCAGGATAAGGGCTTACAAAAGCAGTTTTATCAAGATCACAAGATACCTACCGCTGATTTTTTCTTGGTGAATAATAAGAATGAGATTTCAAATTACGTTACGGAGATTCCTTTCATGCAAAAGCTCCGAAAAGGTGGTTATGATGGTAAAGGGGTGACTCCAATCAAAACAGAATCTGATGTAGAAGAAGGTTTTGATGCTCCATCCGTTTTGGAGAAGTTTGTCGATTTCGAAAAGGAAATTTCAGTCATTGTATCGAGAAATGAGAAAGGTGAAATCTCTACTTTTCCGGTTGTAGAATGCGAATTTAACCCGGAAGCCAATTTGGTTGAGTTCCTATTCTCGCCAGCGGATGTGTCTTCCGAAATCGAAAAGGAAGCTTGCAAAATTGCAGAAGATCTGATGTCGAAATTGGAAATGGTCGGAATCTTAGCCGTGGAGATGTTTTTGACCAAAGATGGACAGGTTTTGGTTAATGAAATTGCGCCTCGTCCGCATAATTCAGGTCATCAAACGATTGAAGGCAATGTTACTTCTCAGTATGAACAGCATTTAAGAAGTATCTGTAATCTGCCTTTAGGTGATACGGCAATTACGCAACCATCCGTGATGATCAATCTTTTGGGTGAGAAAGGTTTTACTGGACCAGTGGTCTATGATCAGTTTGATAAAATTACGGCTTTGTCAGGTGTGAAACCCCATATTTATGGGAAAACGGATACCAAACCATTTCGAAAAATGGGGCATATCACAATAATTGATAAAGATTTAGAAAAAGCGAAAGAAAAAGCTAGGTTTGTAAAAGAAACAATTAAAGTTATTTCGAAATAATGGCAGAAGTTGGAATCATCATGGGGTCAAAATCAGATCTTCCTGTAATGCAGGAGGCCGCTGATATTTTAGATGAACTCGGAATCGAATATGAAATTGATATTGTATCCGCACATCGAACACCTGAAAAGATGTTTGATTATGGACAGAACGCACACAAAAGAGGAGTGAAAGTAATTATCGCTGGAGCTGGAGGAGCCGCCCATTTACCTGGGATGGTCGCTTCAATTACACCACTTCCAGTTGTTGGCGTACCTGTAAAATCTTCCAACTCCATTGATGGTTGGGATTCGATTTTATCCATTCTTCAAATGCCTAATGGAATTCCTGTTGCAACCGTAGCATTAAACGCTGCGAAAAATGCAGGTATTTTGGCAGCTTCCATCATCGGAAGTTCCAATCCTGAAGTTTTGAATCGCGTTGTAGAATTCAAACAAGGATTGAAAGAAAAAGTATTGAAAACAGCTGAAGAGCTTAAAAAATAGAATTATGAAAGCACCATTTAACTTACAACAATGGATTGATGACAATAGAGATTTATTGAAACCACCAGTAAGTAACAAAAACCTTTATGTCGAAGCGGGTGATTTTATTGTGATGATTGTTGGTGGACCAAATGCCCGAAAAGATTATCACTACAATGAGTCTGAAGAATTATTCTATCAGATTGAAGGTGACGTACAAGTGAAGCTTCAGATTGATGGAGAAGCAAAGACTTATGATATCAAAGAAGGAGAGATGTTTTTGTTGCCAAAAGGAATTCCTCATTCTCCTATTCGACCAGCGAATACTGTTGGTTTAGTTGTGGAGCGAGTTCGGAAAGGAACTGACATGATGGATGGCTTGATGTGGTTCTGCGATAAGTGCAATCATCAATTGAAAGAATACAAATTTCAGTTGACAGACATCGAAAACGATTTCCAATCAAGATTCAGAGATTTTTACAATTCAGAAGAAAATAGAACCTGCGATAACTGTGGACATGTAATGGAAACAGATCCAAGATTCACAGCTTAAAGTTCTAAATCGAATATGTACGAGAGTAAGGAAAAGCAGGAGCGCTACGATAAAGCATATTTGAGAATGGCCCTAGAGTGGTCAAAACTATCTCACTGTAACCGAAAGCAGGTTGGAGCGATTATAGTTAAGGATGGAATTATCATCGCTGATGGGTATAATGGAACACCTTCGGGATTTGATAATTGCTGTGAAGATGATAAAGGCGATACGCATTGGTTTGTTTTACATGCCGAAGCGAATGCAATTTTAAAAGTAGCCAGAACAAACAACTCAGCTGTTGGTTCTACTTTATACTTGAGCCTGTCACCGTGCAAAGAATGTAGTAAACTGATTCATCAGTCTGGAATAACCAGGGTTGTTTTTATAAATGGATACAAGGACCTTTCCGGAGTAGACTTTTTGAAGCAGGCAGGAGTTCAGGTAGACCAAATAGAAGATTTAAATGAATAAATTCAGACTTTTTGTTTTTACGCCATTATTGGTTTTTAGTGCCTTAGGGATAGGTTTTCTTATGGGGAATCATTCCGTGGAAAAACCTGAAGTTTCGCAAGATTCAAAAATGTCTGCCGATAAAATCTCGAGCATTGTCGATTTTATAGAGAAGAATTATGTGGATACAGTAGACGTAGAAAAACTGACTGACAGATCCATTCACGACATGCTTCAAAACTTGGATCCGCACAGTTCCTACATTCCAGCTTCAAGATTGAAAGAAGTAAACGAGGGTATGCGCGGAAACTTTGGTGGAGTAGGTATTCGTTTTTTGATTCATGATGATACATTAGTAGCCACTCACGTCTTACCCCAATCTCCAGCAGAAATGGCTGGTTTGAAATCGGGAGATCGAATTATCATGGTGGATGATCAGGATTTGTTGGATGTGGAATTGGATAATAAATTTGTTCAAGATCATCTCAAAGGTTTGCAAGGGACAGACGTCCGTTTAAAGATTGTTCGTCATGGCGAAGGAACCTTTGAAGCAAAAGTAACTCGAGGTACTATTCCAATTTCATCAATTAATTGTGGAATCATGCTTTCTGATGAGGTTGGTTTTATTAAGCTGTCTGAATTTTCTGCAACGAGTTATTACGATTTCAAAACCGCCATCCGAAAGCTTAGAAGAAAAGGAATGAAAAAACTCATTTTTGATATCCGAGGAAATGGCGGAGGATACCTAGGTGTTGCGACAAAAATAATTGATGAATTCTTAGAGTCGAATAAAATGATTGTCTACACGCAAGGACGAAAGAGTAAGAAAGAATCCTATTACTCCACAGCGGTAGGTGAATTAAAAGATATTGAACTAGTTATCTTAATCGATTCTTATTCAGCTTCCGCATCAGAAATTGTTTCTGGAGCTTGTCAGGATAATGATAGAGGAACCATCATGGGAAGAAGAACTTTTGGAAAAGGTTTGGTTCAAGAGCAAATCGAATTGAAGGATGGTTCAGCTATGCGATTAACCGTAGCAAGATATTACACGCCAACGGGAAGAAGTATTCAAAGACCTTATGGAGATTCGATCGAATATCATGAAGATGCTTTAAAGCGCTATGAGAACGGTGAGTTTTATCGTCCAGATAGTTCTATTTTTAAGAATGCACCCAAATTCGAAACTCCTGAAGGGAAGATTGTTTATGGAGGTGGTGGAATTACGCCTGACATCTTTTTACCTTTTGATAGCACAAACAGAAGTATGTTTATTACAGAGTTGAGGATTGCTTCTGCTTTCAATCATTGGGCTTTCAAATTGATGGATGCGAAAAGAGATTATTGGAAAGATTTTGAGTCCTTCGATCGCGACTTTCAAGTTACGGATCAAGTGTACAATGATTTTATCAATTATGCCGTAAATGATCTCGGAGTAGAAAGAGATGAATACGGAATCAAGCATTCCAAAAGGCTTATCAAAATGTACCTAAAAGCCGAAGTAGCCCGACATCTTTTTACTGAGAACGAATATTTTCAGGTCATCGAAAGAGAAGATAGTGATGTAAAGTCTGCCTTACAATATCTTGATGAAGGAAGACTGACTATTTTAGGGAAAACCTTTAAGAAGTAGTTTTGAATTACGTCCCGATAGCTATCGGGATACGAATTACGAATTACGAACCGAGCCGCAGGCGAGGTCATCGACCGATAGGGAGATAATTACGAATTAGGTAGCACTCTGCTTTTTAATCACTTTCCAGAAAACCTTAGGTAACAAGCGTTTTAATTTGACCGCCTTAATTTCTTTCCCGCCAATCAAAACTTCAATTTTCTTTTGTTCAATGGCTTTGATTAATAGGGCGGCACATTTTTCGGCAGGCATTCCCGTTTCTTGATTGTGGTCTTGCACTCCGTGAGCAGTTCCGTCACCTTTCACAGCCGATTGCGAAATTGGGGTGTTTATTTTTCCGGGATAGGCAATCGTTACATTGATCCCATTCTTTTCTTCTTCTAGATACAAACTTTCGTAAAAACCCTGAAGCGCATGTTTGGTAGAGGCATATCCCGATCTCAAAAAGAAACCAAACTTCCCTGCGATGGAGGAGATGGTCACGATATGACCAGAACCTTTTTTCTTCATATATGGAAGCACCTCCTTGGTTAAAGCTATATTTCCAAAGAAATTGATTTCCATTAAGCGGCGATAAACTTCCATCGAAGTCTCATGAACTTCCGAACGCTGACTGATACCGCCATTATTTATAAGAATATCTATCTGCCCAAATTTCGAAATGACTTCCTCCGTTTTCGAATTGAATTCTGCCGATTTTTCTAAATCTAATTCCAATACAAATGAGTTGTCCGGATTGGAAAGTTGTGTTTGAACCTCTTCAAGAGCCGCTCTTTTCCGAGAAGAAAGAACCACGATATTACCTTGTCGATTATACTGAAGAGCCAATTCTTTCCCGATTCCAGAAGAAGCACCCGTTATCCAAACTATTTTCTGCGCAGACATGAACCAAAGGTAGTTAAAATGAAAAATGAAGAATGAAAAATGAAAAATTAATATGTGAAGAAAAACAAAAGGAGGATTTCAACCCTCAACCAAAACCTTCTTCAGAAGAAGAGCCAAAAAACCGTGAACAGAAAACAAAATAAAGGTTTACTGACTGAACTTTAAAAAACAGAAGTCAAATCATACTCTTTATTTCCTAACCCCGCGACTTCAGTCCGGGGTAGGAAGAAGCCATAATTAATGTAGAGAGAAAAACAAAAGGAGGATTTCGATCCTCAACCAGAAAAGTCTGTAGAAGCGAAATCAAAAAACCGTCAAAGAAAAACAAATAAAGGTTTACCGACTGACCTCAAAAAAAACAGAAGTCAAATCATACTCGTTATTTCCTAACCCCGTGACTTCAGTCCGGGTAGGAAGAACGAAAATACGATACTGAATGAAATTGAAAGTGTTCGTAAGTTTTGAAATCAACCCAGTTCAAGAACGACTATAAAAAATACCTTCTAAAAGTCTAAAAGTCTAAAAGTCTAAAAGTCTAAAAGTCTAAAAGTCTAAAAGTCTAAAAGTCAAATCTGACAACCTGTCAGTCAAATTAACCTCTTTTTTCAGGCTTTCTGACAAAATTCCGGGGTTTTGACCGAAAAATGCCGATGGTATGAATATTGACCTATAGGAAATCAGAAAACAATTTTTAAAGTATATAAATACAAGTTATGGGAAAAATAATTGGAATAGACTTAGGAACTACGAACTCATGTGTTTCCGTGATGGAAGGATCTGAGCCTGTAGTGATAAGCAATGCTGAGGGGAGAAGAACAACACCTTCTGTAGTAGCTTTTGTCGAAGGAGGAGAGAGAAAAGTCGGAGATCCTGCAAAAAGACAGGCTATTACGAACCCACAAAAAACTGTTTACTCGATTAAGAGATTCATGGGAACAAGTTACGATAATGTAGCGTCCGAAGTAAAAAGAGTTCCTTATGAAGTTATTAAAGGAGATAACAATACTCCACGAGTAAAAATTGACGACAGAACTTACACGCCACAAGAAATTTCGGCGATGGTTCTACAGAAAATGAAGAAAACTGCTGAAGATTATCTTGGACAGGATGTGACTGAAGCTGTAATTACAGTGCCTGCTTACTTTAACGATTCTCAAAGACAAGCAACGAAAGAAGCTGGAGAAATCGCAGGTTTGACTGTGAAAAGAATTATTAATGAG
>JAUICI010000085.1 GCA_030427935.1 Bacteroidia bacterium
ACATCAATGTCTGATGAATAACTTTTTTGAGTCGCCGTAAACGTTAGTACATAGGCCTTTCCTTTGTGGAACCACATTCTTTGAAGCCAATGTAATTTCTTTTCATTGTACTCGCCTGTGTATTCAATATCAAAATATTTCGTTTTCCCATCTCCTGAATATTCAGACTTCAAAACTTTTGAATTCTTGAAGTATTTATCAATTTGCTGAAGGGATAGGGCCACATAAGAGTCAAAGCTCAAGTCCTTCAAGTCCTCTTGAATCATGAAGTTGATATTATTTGAAAATTCACTGGTATTATCGTTAAAATACATGGCAAAATGAATACCCATTCCAGGTTCAATTTTGACATTCCATTCTTTTGGATGATCGATTTCACATTTTTTCGTTTTCAATTGCGTCCAATTCTGGGCTGAAACCGGTGTGAAAACAAATAATCCAATAAAACTTAGACTTAGTAATTTTAAAAACATAATTAGAGGTTTAGAAGGACCACTAATATAGGAATTCTTCTTGTTCTTTGGGTCGCAGATTGTTGGTAAAATGAATTCCGCAAAGATTCGCTAAGGAAGCGCTAAGTTTCGCGAAGAGGGATTAAAACAATTGAACTTTCTTCGCACATTTTCGCGTAACGAGCCTATACTTTTTTCTTCGGAGGAAATACTACTACATGCGACAAATAATCTTGGTATTTGTTGAAAGCGGTACGAATAAACAAAGGATTATCCATCATTTTCCTTGAAGGCGAGCCCGACCAATTGCATTCTTTTAGCATATTATAGCGAGTTATCCATGTATGATAACCTTGATTACTGAATCCCCAACCAAATTCATGCTGAGCCAAAAGGGAGTCGATTTTAGCCCCGTCATTTTGAATGATCATCAAATCTTCAAGCGGAATCTTCGGTTGGCGCCAAACAGGGTAGGTTTGATTTCTTTTGAACCATTTCATGCAGTGATTGAATTCCGCAGATTGCTCGTCCAGAATTAAATAAGCACGCCAATTGAAATATTTTAACAGTAGATAGGCAATACTCCACCCAGCATATCCATCGATCTTATAATTCGCAGCATGTAGGCTATCCAAATAGTCCCAGTCTTCTTTTGTCATCCCGGCTTTAAGACCATGAATGGCGTAAATCGTACAATGCATGCTATCGGGCCGTGCTTTTGTGAAATAATTCGGGAAAGAGCTTTGGTAAGGATCCCATTGCGTACCATAATAGCGACTCTCACCACTTTCAAAATCTTTGAAATACTCATTTTCAATGGCAACCAATCGATTGATGGCATTAACCGAATTAAAAAATTGATAGGTATTCGAATCTCGACTGTATTCCGAAAAAGGCTTGGCTTCCTCCACTTTTGGTTCTTCTTCCTTCCGAACAGATTTCAAATCTTCATTCGAACAAGAATACAATACAATGAGGGCAAGGAATAAAAAGGATTTCATGTAATCTGAATGCATTCAAAAGAAAAAGTAACAGCTTATTCACCAAAGAAGAATGCAAATCATAAATCTACACCAATCCACTTCGCGCAACTTTGTGACTCAGCGCAGCGACTTCGCGCATCTTTGCGTAATAGCTAATAATCTTTAGGTCGATACTTGATCGTTTTCATAAAATCATAAAATCATTCTTCAATTAGTCAATCCTCAAATTTTCAAATCTTCAAATTGATTAATTATACCTGCATCCACATCCAAATGCGTTACAAATCGAATCAAACTCTTCCCAAAAGCAATTCCTAAAATGCCGTTTTCTTCCAGTTTCGATAAGGTGGCTTCTACATTTTCAACTTTAACCACAACGATATTTGTCTCAATCGGAAAGACTTCCAAAGCCCAATCTTTTTTGGAGATGACTTCACCCAGTTTCTTAGCCAATACATGATCTTCTTTTGTTCTGACTACATTGTTTTTCAAAGCATACAATCCACCTGCAGCAATAATTCCGGCCTGACGCATACCACCTCCAAAAGCCTTTCGCACTCTTCTAGCCTGATGAATAAATTCTTTGTTTCCAAGTAGGAGAGAACCAACTGGCGCACCTAATCCCTTAGACAAACAAACCGAAATCGAATCAAATTGGGCTCCGTAAGTTTTTGGGTCGATCCCATTTTCAGCCAAAGCATTAAACACGCGTGCCCCATCATTATGCAAAGGCAAATTGTGTTTTTCTGCCAATTTTTTGATCTTCTTAATTTCTTCAAAGTCATAAACAGCTCCACCACCACGATTAAAAGTATCTTCGATGGAAATAACTGCAGTTACCGGCAAGTGCACATTGTCCGGATTGATCCATTCTTCAATCTCTTCGGCAGTCATCATGCCTCTTTCTCCTCTCAGTAAACGCACGGAAGAACCGGTGTTTCGCATCAATCCTCCACCTTCATATTTGTAAATATGGGCGTCTTCATGACAAATCACTTCTTTCCCTGGTCCTGAATGAATATTCAAAGCGATTTGGTTGGTTTGGGTTCCGGAAGAACAATAAATAGCGGCTTCAAATCCGAATAATTCCGCTCCATATCTCTCCAATTCATTTACGGTTGGATCTTCCACAAAAACATCATCTCCAACTTCTGCTTGTGCCATCATTTCTCTCATTTCTTGAGAAGGTTTGGTCACCGTATCACTTCTTAAATCAATCATTGTATGAATCTATGTTGAATCGGTTTGTCAGGAATCATGCAACTTTCACGCATGCCGAAAATCCGATTTCTGTTCTGGGCTATAAAACTATAAACAAAATCTCTAATTGGTCGTGGAACTAAAATGAAAACATAAAGTAATTGCCACATATGTTTCAAATCCTTCGCCATTTCTAATGCGGCGGTTGACTTCTGGATCAATTTCCCATCTCGCAGATAAATAAAAGAGTTGAAATCGTTGAGGTTGAGGCCGTTTTCTTTTAAAACTTGCTGACCAAAAGCTGACTGCAATGGAGCAAACTTAAAAATCTCTTCACGATCCCGCTGAATAACAAACTTCACCGTTTCATTACACAGATTACAAACTCCATCGAATAGAATGACTTTTTCCACTTTTTAAATGTAAAATGAAAAATGAAGAATGAAAAATTCCCACCTTCCAATTTTTCATTGTTAATTTTTAATTAAATACAATTTCTGTTCTTCGGTTTTGTTTTCTTCCGGCCTCTGTGGAATTGTCGGCAATTGGATTGTTTTCCCCATACCCTTGGGCTATCATTCTGTTAGAGGATATATTTTTGTTTTCCAAATACTTTTTTACCGCATTTGCTCTGTGCTGAGAGAGGGTCAGATTACTCTTGTCATCGCCCACATTATCAGTGAATCCATGGATCATTAATTGCTTTTTAGGGTTGTTTTTGAGGTAGTCGGCTAGTTGGTTTAGCTGATTATATGAACTAGACTGAATTGTTGATTTTCCTGTATCAAATTGTAAATTATCGAGTGTTAGTTGTCTTGGCATTTCAAAGAATATGCTAAGTTCAGCATCCGCATATTGAGCGCCTTCCTGCAGTTTCGGAATTTTAATCTGATTGTTTTTAATCTGAATCCCTAATTTTTGGACATAGATGTCATAGGTGTGTCCACCTGGAAGTTTTACCACGCATTTCCCCTCAGAATTTGAAATGCCTGAGGTTTTAACCGATTTATCTTCCGATTCAAACACAACAGTTTCTCCCGGTCGAACCGATTTTTCAAAATTCATCACTTTTACCTTTAATTCAGCGATGGATTCTTGTCCTTCAACAATTCCAACTAACAATACGAATAAAATACTTGCTGCTACTTTCATGTCTTTTTATTTAGACAATACAGCAGGATGGAAAAAGTAACGGATTAAATAAAACTTAAAACTCGAATAACTCTACACTCAAAAACTCTAAACTCAAATGATTTCCATTTTTTCCATCAAGAAAGTGGCGCTTTTGTTTTTGCAGACCCCGTCTCTTAAGGTATAATCGAAATGCAGTTCGTTGTTTTGGATTTCGACTTCAAAGTTCTTGTTGGTAAGGACTCCAGGATGATCTTTGGAGATGTCGCATACTTTTAAATCGTGGGTGGCAATGGCCCCAAAAACATCTTTTTGAACGATTTTTTTGATGACGCCGATGGTTCCGTCTCTTTTGTCATTGGAATTGGTTCCTCTTAAAATTTCGTCTACTTCATCGAAAAAGAAACTCTCATTTTCATTGATATTGTCGGTCACCCGCATGGAAACCAATACTTGCATGGGGTGAATATTTGCTGATTTTGCGCAGATGCAACTTCCCGCTTGGGCCAAGATCAAATTCACTCCAAGACTTCTAAGAAAGGTGCTTTTTCCTGACATGTTGGAACCGGTAAGAATGATGAATTTGAAATCATTGTATTTTAAATCGTTATTGATTCTAACTGATTTCGAAAGTAATGGATGACCAATACCTTCGTATTCCATCTTTTTCTCAGAATTTAATTCAGGAAATGCATATTCCGGATTGTTGTAATGGAAATTGGCAAAGGAATTCAAGGCTTCGACTTCAGCAATGATTCCGAGCCATTTCGCCACTTTTTCATTATTGGCTTTTTTCCATTTCTCCAAATCCGCCATCGTGCGAATATGGTACATGATAAGGGCGTTAAATAAGATCGAACCTACCGGATTTTGGATATTTTCGAGCTCACTAAAAATGCTGGATAATTTGGATATGCGTTCGGATGCTTTTTTATCGCCTTCACTCAGTTCTTCTTGAATTGATTTTAGTTTAACTGATTCAAACTTTTCTTCTTCAATCTTTTCGATGATGCGGGAATAGTTGGAAAGAACCAAATCTATTTTGGTCGTGTTTAGTAGCTCACCTTTCACGTTTTTGAATAGGCGCATGACCAAAACCAAATTAATCACTCCAGATACTGTGGCTATTTTTCCCCAGGGAAAAGGGTGACCAATTCCAAGCATTACAAGGAAAAATAAGGTGAAAATTGGTAAAATATAACTGATGATGACCATGCTTTTTGGAATGGGTACAATCTCATTTTTTGTCCATTCAAGCAGTTCCTCATAAATCTCTTTCGAGTCTTTTCGAGTCATGCCATAAGAAGCAATATCCTGTCTGAATGCTAGCTTTTTAGATAGTTCTTGAACAGCTTCTTGCCGATTTTTAATCTCCTCAATCGATTTTAAAGTTAGCAAGTGATCAGCTAAAGATTGACTCCCAATAAAAGTCTCCGTCCGATTCAAATGCTGGTAAATGGATTTGGGGCCAAATAAGTCTAAATCATAGGAGTAGGGGTGGTGCGGGTCAATAAATTCCAGTCCTTGACCAAAATTGAGTTGGCCTTCGTTCAGGTAGTCAATTTCATTTTGGTTGACTTTGATTAGCGCTTTAATAATTTCTCTTTGATTCTTTAAATTGACATGAAAACGAATCAGAAAAAGGAAAACAACCAATAATCCGATCGACCCAAATAAAAACCCGATTTGGTAGGTTGTCAGAAAGAAATAAAACAAGATCGGAATGGCCAATCCAATGATCAGTCTGACCGTACCAAGCAAATTATACTTCCGATTAATTTGATTTAAATCCGAACGATGTTTTTCTATGTTTTGCTTATAAATTTCCGCCACTTAAAATACATTTTGGGCGAAAATAGAGATTTATTGGCAGTCTGAAATATAAAAGTCGATTATGATTAAATGATTTCTTAATCTATTTTGAGTCTCAAAAACTGAAACTTCTCGTACACCTCTTGATGAATGAACTTCTTAATTTTCACCTTCTTTTCTACAAATAAAAAAACATATTCGTCTTGGTTTGAAGCGAATTGATAATACGATGCTTTCTTAGGTTTATCACAAAGCTCTTTAAAAGTCAATGCCCCGTCTTTTTTAGCCATAGAAATTTCATAAACAGTTTTCCATTTTTTTTCGCCATAAGGATATAACCATAAGTGACTTTTTACGTGATCTTTTTTTGGTTGAAAATCATATGAAACAAAAGTCAATTCACTAGCATTATCAATAACAACGGTCGACAGCGGTGCGCCGTAAACTTTCGGTAACCTACTTTTCCAAATTAACTCCCCTTTTTCATTCAATTTAAACATAAGAAAATCGCCCTCTTTAGTCCCTATAAACTCTCTGGTTTTATAAACTTGACCGGAACCATTTGTATAGGTTCGCCTATACTTAAAGGAATACTGCGTGTCAAAAATTATTATCACATCTCCGTTTGGGGTGTCTGAGGCATAAAGAAAATTTGATTTAATAAACCGCTGGGGCTCCTCATTTTTTATTTGTTTTTTATCAAACCCAAACAAGAAATCTTTAGCAGTCTCATTGAACCGTTCAAGTACATAAGAATAAGGTATTTTATGACTGACATCCGCTTCATGTTTTTTAAAGAACCTAGAAGGGATAATTAATTCCATATTTTCATAATTTTCCTCCAGATATTTTAACTTAGGAATTCCGTCATGGTTAATCTGCTCACTGCGCATCCATTCAGGATTAAATTTAGGTTTTTTTCCTGCCTCCTTATCAGCCTTGTATTGCAATAATGCAGTAGTGTCTAAAATAATCTTACGGTCTGGATAATTGGAAGATAGAACATGTCCTTTTTCAGTTTTTTGAACGCTTGACCATGGATCTTCAACAGAAACTTGCTTATCTATACCTACTAGTGCATAGTTTGCACCATCTAATTGATAGTATACAGAATCTCCAGATACACCAAGAAGCCTTAAGCCTTTGCATTCACCTTTGCAATCTGTAACTGCTGATAGAGTTTGTTGACCGAATGAAAGCAAACAGAACAAAAGAGGTAGAGTTAGTAATGATATTTTTAACATGATAGAGTTGTTAATTGAAGTAGTTCGAGATTTATTGGCAGTCTGAAATATAAAAGTCGATCATCTCAGGCACATTTTTACGCGTAAATGTTCCGTCTTTCATTTTTGACACCAATTTAGGGCAATCAGAAAAGTATTTGTCAACATTTTTTTGAAAACCTTTGGATCCGATTTTACAGATTGGCAAAGCATAATCTTCATCCGTTTTGAATACATAATATTCATTGAAGTCACCTACTGGAATTTCCCATCCCGGCGTGAATTTGTCCCTAATGTTGATTCCACCAGGCATCACTCCAGTCGGAGGAACAATTGTAAATTCTAGTTTTCTTGCAAGAAGATTTATTTGACCCTCTTTCACGATTTGAACCAAATATTTGAATTTCTTTTTTTCATGAATGTAGTAGTAGATATATTCAGCGGTTTCGCCCTTATCATTAGTCAAAATAATTCGTTTCACATCATCCTGATCAATCTTTTCAGGTTTGGAGTCCTTATCTGTTTTGAATTTGATCTTGTCCTTTTTACCGAATTCATAAATTTTGACCAATCCTTTTTTAGTTCCCGAATTCAGTTTTAATTCAGCTTTATACCAATGAATATTTGGGTTTTGAGAAAAAGAAACAAAAGGAATAAGAAGCACCGCAGCGCATACAAGTAAGATTAGATTTTTCATTTTAAATAGATTATCGTTTTAAGCAAAACTAAAAAATATTATTGCTTCTGAAAACCTTTGGATGTTAATTTAAAGAAAAGAATCTTGCCAGTGGCTTTAGCAAAACCTATATCATTGTCAAAATCAAATTCTTTGTGTCGGATGCTCTTAGAAACTTCATCATAATATAAATCGGGATTATCCCTTCTGGCAGAAACAATATTGAGAGCCGTCTTTCCATTCAAGAATGTTTTGTGCTGTTTGAACTGACCCGAATCAAAAAAAAAGATACGAGCGGTTCTATGATGGTGGCCACTTCCGTGTGTGCCGTATCCAAAAGTCAGGTAATAGGTTTTGCCATTCTGCTCAATATCAAATAGATCATAAACAGAAACATCCTCGTATTCGCAATCAGTCATATAACAGTTCTTTTCGTGAAGATTCAACGACCTTCCCACACCTAGGCTGTCATAATGGGCTATTGAAGCATAATCATGCCAAGTGCCACCAGTGACCAAATCCCAAGAAATAATTCGAACTTTTTGATCTGCCGAAATTTTAAAATTGCTGTAGTTTTTTAAAGAATCAAAAGGGTAGAAGTAGCTCGAATCCATCTGACAAAATGAAATAAGTTTTTCTCTAGCTTCTTTTCGCTTGGAAAACATTTCGTCAAACTCTTCATCATACTTTAGAAGTTTTACGATTTCCATTTCTTTCTTTTTAAAAGCACTCATTTTTGTTTTACTCAGACTTTGCGAAAACAGCATGGGTGTTATAAAAAGTGATAGTATGATAAAAATGATTCTCAAAGGACTATTATAGCTAAGGGTTAACTTCATTTCAATACAGTTAAATGTCCAGTCTTTTCAATTTCCTCTTCACCTTCCTTCCAAATTAGACTTAGTTTGTAAACATAAGCGCCATCTTTTTCTTTAGAAGCGTCCCAATATTCTTCCATATCCTTGGTTTCGAATAGCAATTCGCCCCAACGATTAAAGATTAAGATTTCATAGGAAAAAGGCTAGCAAGTGCTTACAGCGCGAAAAAGATAATCACTACCCGCCTGACTACAATTCATGGTAACAACATTCGGGATATATAATTCACATGAATCTTTTTCTTGGGAAAAAACAAAGGAATTACTGAATATCAATAAAAAGAAAAGGAGTGATTTCATCCCTTCAAAATACGGAAATAAATCCAAAACAAGTCCAAAGCGAGGAACGAGCAGTCCTTTGTCCTTTAGCGAAGCGGTCTAAATATCCATCTAAACCCCAATAATTGCTTTAGCATAATTCTCCCAACTCATTTCTTTGGTCTTCTGAGAGATATTGTCTCTATTGATCGGTTGGTCCAAAGACTGAATCATCTTTGCGGCCATGTCATCCAGATTTTCAGGTTCGGCTAAATAACCATTTACCCCGTTTTCAATAGTTTCCGGGAAGTGTCCAACTGAAGTAGCGATAACCGGAAGTTTGAAGTTATAATTCAAGGATTCTACACCTGATGGGGTTGCTCTCAAATAAAATAACAGTCCGACATCCGCTACTTGAAAATATTTGTGAACGTCTTCATTTGGGACGAATTCATTCATCAGCATGACCCGATCTCTCAGGTTTAATTCATCCAACAAATCCAATGGGCGGTAATCTTTTTCATCGTCCTCTTTTTTCATGAAGAGCTTCTTGACAATTCCAAAAACAAAATTCTTCACTTTTGTAGAGAATTTTCCAGTATCCAGTGTGTTCCAAAAGCTTTCTCCACAGATGATCAAGGAAACATCCTCTCTTTGATCAGCTACTTTTTTGTAGGCTTGAATCACATTGTGCAATCCTTTGTATTTTCTAATAAAACCGAAGTATAGAAAGACATTTTTTTGAAGATTATTTTCCTTTTTATAAGCTTCAATATCGAAATTGGGATCGGGTTCAAACAAATCGTAAACCGGATGATACAATTTAATCACGGCATCTTTTTCCGTGAAATCATCTTTCTCAATCAATTTAAAATTCCGATCTGGAAATAAAGCTTTCAGCTCATTATAGGTTGAAAGCGCATGCACGATAAAATTGTCTACTTTATTCAAGCCCATTTGAGTGAAAAAACGATCAATTTTCGAATTCTCTTTTGGAACCACAAAATGCAAGTCGAAAAATACACGAACTCCGGCCTTTTTTAGCCAAGTCGCAATTTTACCTAAAGGCCATCCTTGTTGTGCGTTATACCATTGAATAACGACAACATCTGGCTTTTTTTCTATAATCAAATTTGCCGTCTTTTTCCAAGTCGACATTTTATTGTAATTCGTGATATACGTTTCCGTCACCTTGGTTCCTTCCAAAAGATCTTTCTTGGAAGTCGTATCCTTAAACTCTCTCGGAACAATAGCTGGATATTGCTGGGTCCAAGAGATGATTTCCGTATCGCAACCAATCTTGTCCATGGCTTTTGCCAATGAAACATTATAATTCGCGATTCCACCTTTGAAGGCGGTTCCAGGACCGAAACAGATGACTTTCTTTGCCATTATACTTGTGAACAGTGCTTTTCGTAAACTCTTCTCATGCCTTCACGGATTGAAATCTTAGGTTCCCATCCCAAGTTTTCTTTTACCCAATCCATATTGCAATATCTCGAGTGCACACCAACAGGCTTGTCAAGTAGTGGTTTAATCTCTGGCTTGTACCCAGCAAAATCAGTGAAAATATCGATGATTTCTAGGAATGAAGTCAGCTGACCCTGACCAATATTAATGGCAGTTCCATCCGAAATTTTATCCATGGCCAACAAAGTGCAATCCAATACATCATCAATATGTACAAAATCTCTTCCTTGTTTACCTGAACCCCAAACTTCAAATGGATTTTCTTTATTTGCAGCTCTTCTTGCGATTGCCGGGATAGGATAAGTCAAATCCTGATCTTCTCCATAGCCTGAAAATGGACGAATACAAGTCACAGAAACATCATAATGCTTCGCTGTAATCATGGCTAAATATTCTCCAGTCAATTTCGACCAACCATAAGTCATGTCAGGCTCTCCCATTTTCTTAAAATCGATGTCTGATTCACTCAATGCAATGGCATGAGATTCAGACTGAAGATCTACAGGATAAGCTGCTGAAGAACTCGGATACAAGACTCTTTTTGGTTTTCTTCGAGTTACCCAGTAAAAGAATTCCGCATCAATGGAAAGATCCAAAGCTACCATCATCGGGTCTCCATCAATTTTGGCTCTTCCACCTACAATTGCTGCAAAATGAAACACATCATCAAATTGATCGACCTCAATTCCATATTCCTTGGCTAAATAATTTTCATCAGCTGTCATGTGCTGCAAAAGGAATCGGAAGTCTCTTTCCAAAAAGATCAAATTATCGCCATAAAATTCCGCGTCTTTAACCTTGTTCGTTTGTTCTTTATCCAACCAAGTTGAAGGGTGAGTACCCACGGATAAGTCGTCTACGAAAATTACGCGATTGTTGGGATCAGAGGAAAGTCTTTGGACCATGTTTCTTCCAACAAATCCGCATCCTCCAGAGATCAAATGTGTTTTCATTAGCTAAATTTTAGGCAACAAAAATAGGAAAATTACCGGCCACACGCCCAAGTTCTTTAAATTTGTCTGAAATTGTTTCCAATGGACTTTCTGAATGATATTAATTCCGAGTGGACTCTTTTTCTCGACAGAGATGGGGTGATTAATCAAAAAATCGATAATGATTATGTGAAAAGTATCGACGAATTTGAATTTATTCCTGGGGTTCTGAATACTTTAAAAGACTTTGCTTCTTTATTTGGTCGGATTGTCGTGGTTACAAATCAGCAAGGAATTGGAAAAGGATTGATGTCGGAAAGTAACCTTCAAGAAGTTCATGGTTATATGCTTGAAAAGATTCAAGATGCTGGAGGTCGGATCGATCAAATTTATTTCGCTCCACAATTGGCTTCAGAAAATTCAAACTACAGAAAGCCGGGAACGGGAATGGGCTTGAAGGCGAAGGAAGAATTCCCAGAAATTCAGTTTGAAAAAAGTATCTTAATAGGAGATTCTGAATCGGATATCGAGTTTGGAATAAATCTTGGAATAAAAACAGTAATGTTGAAAAATAACAGGCAACTGGAGTCAAAAGCTGACATTATTTGCCAAAATTTGAACGATTTTAAAAACCAATTAGAACAATTTAGAAATGCTTAAAACTCTGATCCTAATTATCGCGCTGTTTCCCTTGTTTTTGTGTGCTCAAATCAATCAGAAAGATGCCAGTGGCAAAAAACATGGAAAATGGATAGTTACTCATAAAAATTCTACCCAACCGGCTTATTCCGGGACTTTTGATCATGGTAAACGAACGGGATTGTTCACTTTCTATTATCCAAATGGAAAAGTAAAGGCGGCCATGTTATTTTCTAAGAATGGGACTTTCGCTAGATCGGAATTGTACTTCGAAGATGGTACCCTCATAGCAAAAGGAAATTATGTGAATGAGAAAAAAGATTCGGTTTGGACTTACTATGGTGGTAAAGGTTACGTTAGAAAAATAGAAGGCTGGAAGAATGGAAAACTGAATGGCAAAACCGTTGTTTACATGGAGCCACAGCCGGGGGACACAAAATTGAAGCCCGTACAGCACATGACCTACAAAGATTCGGTCTTACAAGGCGAATTCGCAGAATACTGGCCAAGTGGACAACTGAAAACAAAAGGAAAGTATGCTGATGGAAACATGGATGGGGAAGTCTACTGTTACTACGAAAGTGGTAAAAGAATGGTGATTGAAAGATATAAACACGCGGTTCGACATGGACTTTGGGTTTACTTCAATGAGGACGGAACCTTAAACAAAAAAAGGTATTTCCATTTTAATAGAGAATTGAAAGGAGAAGAACTTCAGAAAAAATTGGAAGAAATAAAAAAGAATGGTTAGAAATGTGTTGATCGGTTTTTTGTGTGTGCTCAGTTTTTCTTGTAAAAAGACTGAGCCTTATGATTCCGATTTAGACTATTCCTACTTCCCAATTCAAGAAGGTCATTTTATCGAATACCATGTGCTGAACATCGTTCATGATGAAGACCTAAATCCGACGATTGATTCCACTGAATATTATCTCAAAGTATCGATTGGAGAGAAAATAGTAGACAATACCGGTGATTCAGTAAACAAATTGTTCTTTTATGTGAAAGCTCACATCGATTCGACTTATGTTTTGGACAAAGTCAATACAGTTTACAATAATGGAACTCAAGGAATTTACAATCTGGATAATCAAAAATACATCAAACTTGCTTTTCCCGCTCGCGTTGGAGAAAGTTGGGACATGAATGCTTACAATACTTATGATGCTTTGACTTCCCAAGTGATGGTTAAAGACTATTCGGGAGTTTCCAACGGACAATCATTTTCAAGTTTATTGAGGACACAACAATTGGATTTCTTTTCACTAGTAGATTATCAGAAAGCCTATGAAATCTATGCAAAAGACATTGGTTTGGTAGAGATTTACTGGAAGGATTTGGTCATCAATAATTTTGATACAACTGACATCTCAAGAGGGGAAGAAATCTATTGGAAATACATCAATTCGGGAATGGAATGAAAATTTTTCTCTTGCTCCTGCTCCCAATTGTTGCTCTAACTTCTTGTTCTGATAGGGAAATCACTTATTCGGATACGCTTACTTTAGGACCTTCCAATTTTGATGAAATGATACATTCTTTATCAGATTTCGATTTCAATGAAGCCAAATCCGCTATTGAGAACAGACTGAGACTGATCGGAATCGATGAATTTATAGTTGAAATTACAGGAGAAGATGCGAAAAGAAAATTGGTCATCCATACCAATGGTGAACTAGAGGATAAGCAAATCAATAGACTTCTTTCTTCTTCTGGAAAAATTGGATTCTATGGAACTTATGATGTGGTTGAGATTGTAACCGCCATGAAAGGAAATCCAATGGATACCTATGTTGAAAAAAAATGGATGGAAGATTACTCTCCTGAAGAAGATGATACCACGACCTTCTTCTCACACAGAGCAGATGCCTACCAAGACTATTTTCCTGCCCAACTAAATATGAAACAAGACTATTCCGTGCATCAATCTGTATTTATGTATGCAGCTGGAGCTGATACTTCCAAAATAAACACTGCCTTTCGAGATCCCATTCTAAAAGAGGCTCTTTCTGATTTATTTGATTTGGATTTAATCTGGTCAATGAAGTCTGAAAAAACGAATGGTGGACCTGCTGATATGTATGCCCTCCACGGAATTAAAGTCCCTTTTGATGAAGAAGACCTAATTACAAATGCCAATATTGAAAAGCTTGCTATAGAAAAAGATGCTAGAACAGGAGAGCTTGTACTGATGGTTTATTTTGATATCGAGGGTAAAGAAAAATTTGAAGAACTCACGTCGAAAAATTTAAACAAACAGATTGCAATAGTCCTCAATGAACAAGTGGTTTCTGCACCCCTTGTGCGGTCAGTTATTACTGAAGGAGTTGTTCAGATTAGTGGAAATTTTTCCGAAGAAGAGATCCTGGAATTAAAAGCCCTTTTAGCTTTTCCACCCCTCCCTTTTGAATTGAATATTGTGCCAAATTAAGCTCAAGTTTTTCAAATAGAACAGTTTAGAATGCGTTTTTGAAAAGTCAATTATTTAGACATGCGTTTCCATCTATTATTGCAAGGATTATTGCCTTCAACCACCTATGTTTCAATCATCTCTGAATAATCCACAACTTTAATTGATTATTAAAAATGGAAAGTCTATATTTGCAGGCTCTTAAACAAGTTGAATTAATTAAAACAAATGAGAAACAAAAGTTTTTTCTGGGTACTAACGATTCTGTTAGTAGTTGTTACAATTTGGTCACTTTCCCTTACTTGGGTAGCTGCCGGAGTTGAAAAAGACGCCGACGCTTATGCTCAAGCGCAATTTGATTCTATCAAAAATGCAGTGACGGAGTCAGGAGATAGTCTTGTTTTGCTTCCAAATGGAGCAGCAGTAAACTTCTTCGACAAGAAAGCGGAAGATGAGATCAAATATGCTTATGTAGATAGCTACTTAAAAGGAGTCGCTGAGAAACCTGTTTACCCTATTTTAGGGCACACGTACAAGTATTGTAAAGAAAGTGGTTTAAATTTCGGTCTTGACCTTCAAGGTGGAATGAGTGTAACTCTTGAAATGTCGGTTCCTGATTTCGTAAAGAATAAGTGCGACAATTATAGAGAGCCATCATTTTATGCAGCCTTTACTGAAGCAAACAAGCAATGGTCTGAAGGAAAGAGTGATAATTTCATCAATCTTTTCGTTTCAATCTATCAGGAAAAAAATGGTGAAGGAAAATTAGCTGGACACTTCCACATTAATAATGATATCAATCCAACGGATTCTGACGAGGATGTTGTTGCCTTTTTGAACAAGCAGATTGGTTCGGCACTTGACGGTGTTGAAGTGATCATGGAGAAAAGGGTTAACCAGTTCGGTGTTGCACAGCCAACCATCACGAAAGAACCTCTTACGAATAGAATTACAGTTGAACTTCCAGGTGTAAAAGATCAGGAGTCAGTTGAGAGAAAACTAAAGTCAACAGCGAATATTGAATTCTTTGGTGTATTGGATAATGGGGAAATTGGTCCATTAATTTTCAATACGGCACTTCCTCTTTTGATCGAGAAAGTAAAAAGCGAAGAAGGTCTTGCTGAGGATGTAAAAACAGATGAGCCTGCTGTTAAGATTATTGATGAAAACAGTAATGACACAATCAAAGTTGATAACGGTGGTGAAGAAATTGACTTGAACCTTGGTTTAGGTGATGATAATGACACCAACAATACTGCTGATTCAAATAAAGTGGATAAACCTGCAGAGGATTTGACCATTA
>JAUICI010000086.1 GCA_030427935.1 Bacteroidia bacterium
TTATCATACTGTTGTTGTTGAGCAGCCTGCTGTTTTAATTCATCTAATTTCTTGTTGATTTCTGCAATCTTGTCGGTTGGATACTTCTCCCCTGCTTTGAGTACAAGTGCTTCTTCAAATTTCTTTTTTGCTCCTTCAAAATTTTCCTGACCAAATAAAGCATCTCCTTCCGAAATCAGCTTATTATAGTTCGCTTCAAGTTCTTTTTCTTCCTTCAGTTTGGAAAGAATCTCGTCAATCTCAGCAATCTTACTTTTTGGAAGCGACTCTGCTGGTTTCAATTTAGCTGCTTCCTGAAATTTGGCTTTTGCAGTTTCATAATCTTTTGAAGTCAGAAGTGCTTCCCCTTCATCCATGAGCTTTTTATATTGAGCTTCTTTGGCTTGATTCGCTTCTAGGTCTTTTAAAATTGCATTGATCTGGTTAATCTTTTCCTGAGGTAAAGATTCACCTGGTTTTAGCTTAAGCGCTTCTTCAAACTTTGATTTTGCATTGGCGTATTCCTCACCCTTCAGAAGATTTTCCCCTGCCGTGATCAAGTTGTTGTATTCTTTTTCCAATTTCTCTGCAGCTTCTTTGTCGGCTTTAAGTTTTTGCAGAATATCCTCAATTTCTATAATCTTATTTGTCGGGAGCTGCTCATTTGGCTTTAACTGGGCTGCTTTACTGTAGTGCTGCAAAGCCAATTCATAATCTTTACCATTGAAAGCGCTTTCACCATCTTTGATAGCCTTTTGATAATCGGCTTCTATTTTAGCAAGTTGATCTTTTTGTTTCTGTTCTTCAACTTTCTTGGTAGTCTCTTCAATTTTAATTAAAATCGTTGGGTCATCTGGAATCAGGTTTTTAGCTTCTTGATATTTCATTAAAGCCTCTTCATAATTCCCTTTTCCAAATTGTTTATCACCTTCTGAAACTAGTTTATTGAAATTTTTAACCTTCAATTCTTCCTGAGCCCTAAGGGCATTCATTTCTTCGATTTTGTCCTGAATTTGATTTCGAACATTTCTCATTTTCTTATCGTCGAAGACCATATAGCCCGTCCCTGGATCATATGCGTATTCGGCAACAGCAGTATTATTCAGAAATGAAAAATCCACACCATCCACTTTTTCAAAAATGGTGATCTCAAAAACCATAGGAGCTTCACCATGAGTCAAATCCTCAGGAATAATCTCTCGCCCATCGATATTGATGAATTTGCTAATGTATCCACTTAACTCAAATTTGATTTTATAGGATTTTCCTATTGGAACATTAAAATCGAAAGACCCACCACCAGAAGTGGTTACACTTTTAACAACGGAACCGCCTGAAGTACAAGTAATCTTCACCCCTCCAAGCTTCTTATTACCTGCTAAATCCTTAACGTTTCCAGTAAAGTGAATAACACCGTCCTGAGAAAAGGTAGTAAAAGCAAGTACAAATGTAAATATGGCAATTAGTATCCTCATATATAGCTATAATGAACAACCGTACATATAGATACGGAAAAAGTTCATTTTATAGAACTAACAAATATCTTAAAAAAAAATGAGTTAGAAAATTGCCGAGAAGCACTGTAGGTGTTAAATCGTTTTGTAAACCGATAAAATTAGAAAGGAACTATTTTTCACTTAAAAAGAACGACAATAAAAAAAGGGTGAAATCTAAACCAGACTCACCCTTTTTACTTTACAAAAAATGGATTAATTCACTTTATCTAGAAATTCCATTTCGTTCACATGGACTTCAGAAACGTATTTCTTCTCTCCATCCTTGGTTTCATAAGATCGATTCACAATCTTTCCATCAATCGCTAATTTTTGTCCTTTCTTGACGTATTTCTCAGCGATTTCGGCTGTTTTACCGAACATAACAAGATTGTGCCACTGGGTATCTTCTACTTTCTCTCCTTCTGAATTGTAATAGAAATCATTAGTGGCAAGAGATACTTTCGCCAGTTTCTTGTCGTCTTTTAAATCTAGTACTTCTGTCTCTTTACCGGTTCTACCGATCAAAGTGACTCTGTTTCTAATGTTACTCATTGGTTTTATTTAAGTGATTAAGATTGATGCAAATAAAAAGTAAAGAATCGAAAATTTCACTCATTTAAATGCTTATATCCGTTTAAAATGAAAAAACCCATGCAAGAAGAATTTCGAAAAACTTCGAAACGACACGTATGAGACTACCAAAAGAGTTCTGACGTCCACTGGTTATTGCTAACATCCGAAGATTGAGGCCTGCCATCGTTCGATTGAGATCATCCCAATTGAATAAATGTTAAGTTTTCAAATATGCTTGCATGGGCTCTCGCTATGCGAGATGTCTTCACAGCCTATTCTCTGATAGTGGAAGAGTAGAACAAATGTACGCAGAATTCCTTCATCTACATCCCATAAACATGGTATTTGGTCGAAATTCACCACTTCAAATGCGGATTTTATTCAAATAACTTTTATTTTTGTATTAAGTGTGCTGTTCTACTACTCAGAATATTACAACAGCGAGGAAAAACAAATTTATGGATATCAAGAGTGTAAAATTTTCTGCTCAAAACAAAGATGAGTTCGTTAAAACCCTAAACGAGAGAGTTTCTACCTATTTTAAAGAAAACAAAATCTCCAAATTTGGAGACATCAGGATGTATGTGAAAACCCTATTTATGTTTTCACTTTATCTAGTACCTTATTTCTTTCTAGTTCTAGGAGGATATACAAATATTTGGCTAATCATGGGGTTATACGCCATCATGGGTGTTGGAATGGCTGGGATTGGTCTATCTGTGATGCATGATGCATGCCATGGCGCATTTTCTAAAATTCCTTGGATTAATACGGTTATGGGTTATTCCATGAACCTATTAGGAGGAAACAAAGACAATTGGGTGATGCAACACAATGTCATGCACCACACTTACACCAATGTAGATGGAATGGATGACGATATTAATGCACCAGAATTTTTATTGAGATTTTCACCTCATAAGAAAAGATATAAAGCGCACAGGTTCCAACATATTTATGCATGGTTTTTCTACGGTTTCATGACTCTTATCTGGTGTTTACCGCATAGAGACATCATGCAATTATGGTCTTACAAGAAGTCAGGAGTAATCAAAACTCAGAATAAGAAGTATGGTCAAATGCTTACTGAATTGATTCTTGGAAAGCTTTTCTTCTTTGCATACATGATTGTAGTTCCATTACTTGTACTGGATATTCCTTGGTGGGTAACCATATTATGTTTTGTAGGGATGCAGTACATTAGTGGTTTTATTTTATCGATTATCTTCCAACCTGCTCACGTGATGGAAGATGCCAATTATCCACTTCCTGAAGAAGATGGTAAAATTGACAACCACATGTTGGTTCACCAATTGTATACAACGTGTAATTTTGCTCCAAAAAGTAAAATATTCTCATGGTATGTAGGTGGTTTAAATTACCAAATTGAACACCACTTGTTCCCGCATATTTGCCATATCCATTACAAGAAATTATCTAAAATAGTAAAGGAAACGGCTCAAGAGTTTAATTATCCTTATCATAGTCAGCCGACTTTTGTGAAGGCGATTATTGAGCACGGAAAGATGTTAAAGAAACTGGGTAGATCTTAATTGATCTATTCAGTTACTTCATATATCTCCACCTTTACTTTTCCTTGAACTTGGAATTTCTTTTTGTTCCAGTGATATACAAGTAATCCATTACTTTCGGATAAGGAATTTACACCAAAAGTGATATCAAAATAAATTCTCCCGTTTTCATCTATGGGTAATGATTCCACTAGGTTATAGGCCGTGTAATACAGGTTTTCATTCTTTTCTCGGTTGTCCGCGCTCACAACGATTATTGGATTACGATGAATATTCATATTCTCTAAATAACCAGAAACTCTCACAAATACGGGAGACTTTTGTTCAAAATCTAAAAGGTTTACATACTCATCTTTCAAATCATACTCTCGTTCGTTTTCAGCGACTTTCTTTCGATTTAAGAAATGATTTCTTTCAAACAATTTCAAGCCCGATATATTATCCTCAAATTTCACCTTGTACAATGGGAGGATTTCCTTAGGTAGCAGATCCTCATGGGTCACAATATAATCCAATATACTATCCTGAGGGAATTTGACGTCCTGCATTACTTTCCCAGGAATATCGGAGGTTCTTGTCAACTCATTGTCCATGGACCAAAAACGACCACCGGTACTGGGCGGAATACCTTGTACTTCTGAATTCATTTCTGTTAATAATCGACTATCAAAATGCTCATAAAACCAAAAAATGGAATGCGTGAAATTCATTTGAAAGAAAAAGAACACGATTGGAATCGTTGAAAGCACCCATGCAGTTGATTTCAATTGTACGAAATCTATAAAAAAGGCTAGCGCACCAAAGAAAAAGACCAGCAAATAAAGAGCTGAACGGTCTTCAGGAAAGTTAATGCCTAATAATATGTTTTGAAAAACAATATTTAAAACTGCTAGGAGTAATAAAATTGCAAATAGAATTTTCGGATTGAACCAATGCCGTTTAGTCCCCCATTGGATCCATGTGTAAACTATAATAAATAGAAAAGTGAAGCCTAGAAAAAAATCAGCATATCCATTCGTAACCCCCCAAGTGTAATTGGTGATGGAATGTACTGTATTCTCAAAAAAACCTTCTTGTCCGCCGTAATACAGTTTCCCAATATCTCTGAGATGAAATGAATACTTCAGAAAGTATAGAATCGGACCAAATCCAAGCAAAGGAATTATTGAAGCCAGAATTTTTCTTTTTATCGCCGAATAAGTTGCGATATATACCAAACCGAACATGGCAAAAGGCAATAAGGTTAAATTAGCTGCTATTGCAAGGAGCCAAGCAATCAAAATTATTAAGGATCTATAAACACAAGGTTTTTTGACGAATTGAAAAGTTTGCTGCAGGGCTAACATTAAAAAAGCAATCGACATTCCATACCCTCTTGCCAAACCAAAATATTCTAGAATGAAGATTGTAAATAAAAATAAGGCTGCGAATAATCGAAAAGCGTATTTCTGGTCGAAAAAGGATCTAAAACCAAATACAGACCAGAAATAAATTGGGAAACTTAGCAAAGAGCCCAACCGAAAAACCCAATTGGCATCTGAATCAAAAAGACGATAAAAAACGCCACCTAAAAAGCTGTTGAGAAAATGATTATTAGCATCCACATAGCCCATATATGGCAATGGATTAAACTCAATCATATAAACCCACTTCGTATGGATTTCATCGTAAACTAAAGGGACATATATAACACGTCCTATTAAAAATGAAAATAGAAGAATGAAAAGCCCTAAAAAAAGAAGGAACTCTCTGTCTTTTAAAAATGTAGATAAGCTAAACTTCTGACTCATGCGCCAAAACTAAGAAATTGTTATTTCTTATCGTAATATTCATATGTGTAAGTTTCACGCCATTTGATTTGACCATTCTTGTAGGACCGATATTCAAGAGGAAGACCGTTTCTATCATAGTCGAACTCAGCTTTTGTATTCGTTGCTTTGCATTCAGACTTTATGAGTTGACCTTGCTTATTATATTTAAACTGCCATTCACTGCTAGCATACTCTCTTCTAACTGCTATTCCATTTTTAAAGGTGGAAACTCTCCCCTTCCTTTTCTTGAGGATATCCCCATTTTTTAGGTATTCCAATTCATCATATTTTAATCCTTCCCTGTTTCCAGTATAAGAAAGTCTCCCCTTGTCATCATAAAAAAAGTACTCGCAACTATCCAGAACCAAATAATTTTCTTCCAAATGAAATTCACAAATTGAATCAAGTTTACCTTTTGAATTGTAGGCGTAATGCGTTTCTTCGATTTCAGGTTCTGGGGTATTCCCTTGAATTTCTAATACTACTTTTGTTAATCTATTCTTTTCGTCGTAGGAATAAAATTCTGTCCACGATTCATTAAAATCAACTTGCCAACTGAGGTCTTCATATTTTACGATCAAACCATTTTCATTGATAATAAAAATCTCGGATATGAACTTGTCTTCCAATTTACCATCCTCATAATCTTCATTTGTTACGATCATTTTTTTGACTCGATTCTTTTTCAGTGCTTTTTGATCATCATTCGTTTCGTACAAATACTCGTTTAGTAATGTTTGAGAAAAAGCATTGGAGAAAAGAAAGACAATAAGTACAATGGAATATTTCATTTTTTTTAAACTAGATGTTATTATGTACCAAAATCCATATTTCAATTGGATGTTATTTATAATATTCGAAGTTATAGGTTTCTCTCCAAGTCAATTTACCTTTTTTGTAGAATTCAGATGAAACTGGCAATCCATTTTCATCAATCTTAAACTTTTTAGAATAATCTGAATTATTGGAAGTTCGCGTATACCCGTATTGATTATGCTCGAAGAATAAAATATCACCTGTTGAATATTCTTCGCTTATCATTTTATCATTTTTCAATTTTGATTTGATAAATCCGAAATCAATTTCAATCGTTCCATCTTCAAAATAAGAAACCAAATCAGAAGTATCACCTTCCTCATCAAGAGTACAAATCAATTTGTCTTTCTCGTATTGAAAAAATAAACATCCGTCTCCAATAAAATCAGACTCTTCAAAAACATAATCGCAAACAGAAGTTAGATTTCCATTTTCATCATATTTGTGGTGAGTGGCTTCCAAAAGTGTATCGGAATCATAGGTGATTGAGTAATTTAACACGATTAACAGATTTCCTTTCTCATCGTAGGACATGGTATCCGTATAATATTGATATTTGCGTCCTGATAGATCCTGATATTTGGTAATATTCCCTTGTTTATTAATGCTAAAAAAATCGGACATAAATTCAATTGGATCTTTCTTGTCAAAAATTTCAGTCCGAATTAACACTTCTTTGACATGATTATTTTTGTACGCTTCTTTAAACTCATTCTCCTCTCTTAAAAACTGTGCATTAAGATTTTGAGAACTGGCGTAAACAGGTAAAATTGCTACAACAAAAAGGATCAACTTAATTTTCATAATGAATTCATTAAAATAAGAAATTAGAGTTAATGGAAGATAAATTCTTGTAATTCCGAAATAATAGATTCATTTGGATTATTCTGATTGAAAAAAACATTCAATGTATCCCCTTCTCTTAGATCTGGATAATCATCAATTCCAACGGTATGTGTTTCATAGGTTTTGCCTTCAAAAGTGAACTTACATATTAGCTGCAGGTGCTCCTCAGTATCATAAAATATTTCAGATACGATACATTCTTTGTGAATTCCATTTTCCCTTAAATTCTTTTCCAGGATATATTGATCCAATAATCCAATGGATACTCCAGAACCAATGACTACAAACAACATAATCCATTCAATCGTTTTCTTTTTGACGTTTGAATCTTTTAGAAAGCGCCATATGGCCAAGGAAAATACAGCAAGAAAAACAACAAAAACTATAATTTTCAACTCCTTAGAAAGGACTAAAACTCGAAATAGAACCAAACAAAAAAGCAGGCTCACAATAGCCAGAACAAAAGGCAAGAAAGTTTTTAGTTTTTGATTCATGGTATAAAAAAAGCCACCCAAAATGGGCAGCTTTAAAAATAGTATCTATTCAATTGAATTACAATTTTATATTCCATCCAAAAGGATCCTCTGCTCGACCATTTTTTAGATCGTTTAAGAATTGGCCTACTTTGTTTGAGAATTCTCTTCCTTCAACAGGTGGGAGAACGTAATCTTTTCCATATGCTCCAAGCACAGAAATATGTGCTATTGTAGCCGCTGTACCCGCACCAAACATTTCGGTAAGAGAACCATTCTCAATTGCCTCGATAATTTCAGCAACTTTTACAGGTCTTTCTTCTACTTCAACGCCCCAATGTTTTGCTACTTCAATTACAGATCTTTTTGTGATTCCTTTTAAGATTGTATCCGATTCTTCAGAAGGTGTAATCAATTTTCCATTAATCATGAAGCACACATTCATCGTACCTGATTCTTCAATGTATTCATGCGACACTCCGTCTGTCCAAAGTAATTGATGATAACCTTGTTGCTGAGCTAGTTTAGCTGGGTAAAGCGATGCTGCATAATTTCCAGCCGTTTTGGCTTGACCAACACCACCTCTAGCTGCTCTGGTATATTCCGTTTCTAATTTTACTTTTACAGGCTCACTGTAGTAACCACCAACTGGACAAGTAAAGATCATGAATCTGTAGTTATCCGATGGTTTTATTCCTACATACTCATCCGTAGCAAACATGAACGGTCGGATATAAAGCGAACCATCATCTGTATCTGGAATCCAAGCTTTATCAAGTGTTACCAATGTTTTAAGAGCTTCCATGAAAATATCTTCTGGAATCTCCGGCATACACATTCTCTTGCATGAAATATTCATTCTTCGAATATTCATTTCAGGTCTAAAAAGAAAAGCTTCGTTTTCTTTATTTCTGTATGCTTTCATTCCTTCAAATATCGACTGACCATAATGTAAAGCTGAAGTCGCCGGATGCACATCCATTGTTCCAAAAGGAATAATTGTTGGAGTACCCCATTTTCCATCAGCATAGTCCATGACAAACATGTGATCCGAAAATTCACGACCGAAGTTGAGATTATTAAAATCAATCTCGTTCACTCTTGAATTTCCGACCTTTTGAATGTCAATTGCAACTGTGTTTGATATCATATTATTCGTTTTAAAGGCACGCGAATATACTCAATTATTCACGTATTATCAAGGATTAAATTACAAGTAGATGCCAAAATCTTATAATTTTACTTTTAAATTCTAATTTCGATTGAGAGCCATCTATGAAATACTAAAAGATTATTTTGGGTATAGTTCATTTCGTCCGAATCAGGAAGAGATCATCACTTCTGTTATTCAAGGAAATGATACTTTAGCCCTGCTTCCAACAGGAGGAGGAAAGAGTATTTGCTTTCAAGTTCCGGGTTTGTATTTAGAGGGGATTTGTATTGTAGTTTCTCCCCTGATTTCTTTGATGGAAGATCAAGTTCGCTCATTAAATCAAAAAGGTATCCAAGCCTCATATATTCATTCAGGTATGAAATATGGAGAAGTTCAGGAAATACTAGACAAAGCACAATTTGGAAAACTCAAATTCCTTTATGTTTCTCCTGAAAGATTGGATTCAAAGGATTTTCAGCAAAGATCCCTAGATTTCCCGATTGATTTGATAGCGATTGATGAGTCGCATTGTATTTCCCAATGGGGATATGATTTTAGACCTTCTTATCTCAAGATCAAACACTTTTTGGAACTGCATCCGAAAGCGAAGAGAATGGCCGTGACAGCAACAGCAACACCAACCGTGGTTGAGGATATACTGAATCAATTGCAGTTTAAAAATACGGCTATTTTCAAGTCTAGTTTTGAAAGGGAAAATCTGGCTTACCATACAGTTGAAGTCCAAAATAAAGACAATGTTTTATTTCAATCCTTAAAAAAGTATTCAGGAAGCTCAATCGTCTATTGTGCAACAAGAAAGGAAGTGAAACGTGTTTGCAGAATGCTTCAGACTCAAGGTTTTTCTGCTGATTTTTACCATGGTGGTTTGAATACACATACCCGCAAAAAGAAACAAGATCTTTGGGTAAACAATGAGCGTCGAGTGATGGTTGCAACCAATGCATTTGGCATGGGGATTGACAAACCGGATGTTCGTCTGGTTATCCATTACGACATTCCAGAGAATATTGAAAGTTATTTTCAAGAGGCTGGAAGAGCTGGGCGTGATCTGCAAGAATCACTGGCTGTATTGTTATTTGAAGAATCCGATAAGACCAAATTAGAGGAGCGCGTTCAAAGAAAGTTTGTAGAGGAAGACCAAGTTAGAGCAGTATATGAACATTTGTGTAACCACCTCCAAATCACTTTAGATTCTGGTAAAGATGTATCGCATGAATTGGATTTACTTCAATTTTCTAAAAAGTATGAACTCGACCTATTGCTTACATACAATGCGATGCAAGCTCTTGAAAACTGCGGTGTAATCTTGTTTAATGAAGTTGACAACAGCAAGTCTAAAATTCGAGTTGTTGCGGATAGAGAAGTTGTATATCAATTTCAAATAAGTCAGCCTGCATACGATGCCTTTTTAAGATATCTAGCTCGCTCCTACCCTGGCATATTTGACCAGTATATTGAATTTCGTTTGGAGGATTTTAGCCGCCATTTAAAAACGAGTTATAAAAGAATCTTGGAGCAATTGGACTATTTACATAAGCATGAATTGATCGAATATTCAATAAAAAGTGAAAATTCGAGGGTAGATTTCCTGCAGAATCGCAAAAAGAAAAAGGAACTCGACCTTCGACACTACAAATCTTTGCAAGAGGTCGCTTTTGAGAATTTAAAGCAGGTTAAAAACTATTTAAACCAGGAGAATTGTCGAAGTCTCTTTTTGAGAAATTATTTTGGTGATGAAAGTCAGGATAAATGTGGAAAATGTAGTTTCTGCAAAAGACAGCCAAAAGACATCAAAGAAAGTTTACTGAAGCTCATACAAAATGGCATTGAACTTAATGAACTCATCCTTCAATCTAGGCATGACGAATCACAAGTACTTGAAAATCTGGAGGAATTGATTTCTGAGGGCAAAATAAGATGGAGTCAGCAAAAATTTAATTTCATTGAACCTGTTTAGCGCTTATATGTTTGAAAAATTTATATTTTTATTCTAAATCAAAACACTAAAAAAATGGGAATACTTATAGGAGGGGTTGTTGTCGCTTTAATCGGACTTGTTCTCTGGATTATCATGAATAAGAGAAAGGCTAAATTAAATGTGATGGATAATTATGAAAATACTTCTGCTTCAGAAATCATCCAAAATCATCAATTTTTTGAAGAGGAATACGGTAAAGGTTCCTTCAGCAATTTTATTGAAATAAGAGGAAATGTGCATTGTGAAAAGCCCATACAATCCGAATTTGCCAAGGAAGATGTTGTCTATTACAAGTCTGTTGTTACCAGAGAAATTGAAAAACGTGTGCAGAGAAGAGATTCCAATGGAAATGTGCGTTATGACAATGTTCGATCCACAGAAAAGGTTTCTGAAAACGAAAGAAAGGCTAATTTCTTTGTGAAGGACAGTACAGGTGAGGTAATGGTTGATCCAGAAGGAGCTGAGATGCATACCATGAAGATTTTTTCTGAATACGAACAAGGAGAAAACCCTTCTGGGACCTGGTTTAATTTTGGGGGAATTTCTTTTGGTTCCCTCGGAAATGGATCTCGAGTTTTAGGTTATAAATATGAGGAATATGCCATTCCCATGAATTCACATTTATATGTTTTGGGAGAGGCAAATGACCGTGCGGGAAAACTTAGAATATCCAAGTCGAATGATAAAAAGCAGCACTTTATCGTGTCAACAAAAACGGAAGACGAATTAAAATCGAATTTGCAGTCAAACATCAATATTTTCAAATGGAGTGCTATTGCTCTTTGGGTTATTGGAGCTGGTCTTGCGGTTTTCGGAATAACAAAAATGATCTAGTCCAATTTTGGTTGAATAATTCAATTAAATTTGCGCTGATTTAAACAAAAAAATATGGCAAACAATATTCTAAAAGGAAAGAAAGGAATCATATTCGGGGCATTAAACGATCAGTCGATTGCATGGAAAGTAGCAGAACAAGCACATGCAGAAGGAGCTGAATTTGTTTTAACCAATGCGCCAATCGCTATGAGAATGGGTGAAATCAATAAATTAGCTGAAAAGACAGGAGCTGAGATTATTCCTGCAGACGCTACAAGTGAAGAAGATTTAGATAATCTCATCACAAAATCCATGGAGATTTTAGGTGGAAAAATTGATTTCGTTTTACATTCAATTGGGATGTCACCAAATGTTAGAAAAGGAAAACATTATACAGAATTGAATTATAAGTTTTACGCGCAGACATTGGATGTAAGTGCTGAATCCTTGCATAAAACAGTAGCCGCTTGTTACAAGCACGACGCCATCAATGAGTGGGGTTCTGTTGTTGCTTTGACTTATATTGCAGCACAAAGAATTTTCCCTGATTACAACGACATGGCCGATGCAAAATCATTACTTGAGTCAATTTCAAGATCTTTCGGTTATCATTATGGAATCAAGAAGAAAGTGAGAATCAATACGGTTTCTCAATCTCCCACGGTAACTACTGCGGGTGCAGGAATCAAAGGATTCAACGAGTTTATCAACTTCTCTGAAAAGATGAGTCCACTTGGAAATGCGCCAGGAGAAGCTTGTGCAGACTATTGTATTTCTTTATTCTCGGATTATACTCGATATGTAACCATGCAGAATCTTTTCCATGATGGTGGATTCTCAAATACTGGGGTTACTCAAGAAGTTATTGAGAAATTCGGAGAATGATTTGAGTGACGATTTGCGAGTTACGATTTGCGAGTGATGAGTGACGAGTTTAATTGATATTAGAGTCCTGTCTTTTTTTGCGGGACTTTTTTAATTCATGGCTCCGTTTTCTATGTATTCTTTGCACTTAACCGTTATTTTGCTCAGATTATCAGGATCGTTTTTCTTGTAGTGGTAATAATCTAAAATGCATTGTTTGTTCTCGTCTTCGTAGGCTTCTTCGATTGCTTTCAGGGTTTTATTGAATATTTCTTTTGGCATTTCATCAACTACAGCATCCAAATAAGTTACGATCTGAAAATCCAATACATCCGACCAAAAACCAGTTCGCTGGCCAGCTTCTTGAAACAATTCCACGCCCTTATCGATATCATCTGATTCAAAATAAATATCAGACGCTAATAAATAAAACATGGCGTAATCAGAGGAATCTTTGATCTCTTTTTCGCATATCTGCAGCGCTAACTCGTCTTCTTCCTGGTAATAGTAAATTTCTGCTAACGCGAACTTGTACATTGGATCGTCCGGAGCCAAAGAATTCATTTCCAGAGCTACTTTCAGGCCTTCATCTATTTGATCTAGATAAATCAAATTCTGAGAAAGCAGATAGAGCATACGATCGTCCTTCGGGAATTTCTTCAAATGTTTTTCGCATAAAGCTTTCGAATCTTGGTATTGATCCATGAATAAATAGGCTTCTGCTTTCATGTAAGCCATAGTTTTCTCATCATATTTTGAACCAACACTTTCTATATTCTCAACTACAAGGTCGTACATACCTGCATCCCCTAAAGCAGTCAGGTAATAAACGAAATACTCCATTTCTTGCGGGGAAGCTTCTGAAGCCATGGCTTTATAGCCCAGGCATGTTTCATCACATATTCCTTTCGAATATTCTGTAAGATCTCCCATAACCCAAAATGCGTCTGGATTATTTGGGTGCAATTTCACTTCCTTTTCAATGTATTTAACGGATTTATCCCCGCCTTCCGCCAAAATCATTGCATAGCCATAAAGTAAATTCGCATTTCTTAGTTTGGAATCCGCCTTTAAAGCCAGTTTTGCTCTTTTAGAAGCTTCGAGGTAATAGCCCAATTCCATCAAATATTCCGCAAATAAAATATTGAGTCGTGCGTAAAAAGGATCTTTCTTTCCATAAGCTTCGATCTTTTTCTCCAAGTCCATTCCCGTTTTGATCATTTCCTCATCTGCAGACGCATCCATATTGTGGAATTTATGATAGAGGAAGCTGTACTTCAACATGGTGGTTTCAGAATTATCTGGAGCATTTTTGAGTGCTTTCTCTTGAAGATCACTGATATCCTTTCGATTGTCTAATCTTGCTTTCGACTCCCAATAGTCAAATCGAAAACCGTCTTTAGTGGACAAATCATTTGCATCAATATAAGCGATCACTTCCTTTACTTCATTCTTAGCGAGCATTTCTGCTACTTTTTTCTCGTGTTCTTGAGAGAATGAAAAATGAAGAATGAAAAATGAAAAAATCAGAGCAAAGGTTCTCATAACTATGTTTTTAGCGAAAGATAAAGAATCCTGTATTAATCGATAAATTATTCGGAATCTTTATCAAAAATTGGAGCAATTTCTTTTGAGATTTGGCGAAGTTTCTTATCGCAATTTTGCACTTTGAGGTAACTGCTTTTACTTGGAAAAAACTTCTTGTGATAATGCATGTAAACACACTGAACATCATAGGAACAACCTTTACCTAAAAGCGCCAATTGACTCTCAGCATGATGTCTATACTTTTCTTCTCTCTAACAATGTTCGAATAATATCGCATAATGCCTAGCTTCGGTAAAATACCCATTAAAGTCGGTCTTATCCTCTCCCACCCTCAAATACCTAAATGCTTTGTCATATTGCTTTTTCTGAATAAAAACATCTGCAGCGATTGTATAAAAACCATGAACTCGACTATTCTTATTGAGTTCTTCTAGGCAAACCTGTAGAGCATTGTTGTATTCACCCAAATTATAATAAGCTTTGGCAAGGAATTGCAGAGTTTTATTCGAAGCCAATCCCGCCTTTTTAAGTTTATCTCCGAAATAGGCTACTTTCTGGTAATTTCCCATCTCAAAATAAGGTTCGATTAAATCATGCATGGCACAATTATCGGTTGAATCCTTTTGGAGTTTGGATTCATTTATTTGAATTAACCTCTTTGTGGTAAACTTTTTTTCTTCATTCATTCCATATTCCTGATAGAGCTCAAAAACTTTCGTGGAATGCTCAAAGTGAATATTTTCTTTAAGAAACTTCTTGGCTTTATCTTTTCCAATAGCCTCTAAGAGGTATTCCAAATAGCGCGACTCCTGAGGAGAGGATTGATAAGCCCAATAATAAGATTCCATCCACTTTTTATCTGAATCCTTGAGGCGAAATCTTCTGTTCGCATATGCCAAAACTGGATTTAAAGGAAACAACTCTTTCTCCCTTTCATAATACGACTTTGAATTGTCATACATGGAGTCGGGTAATTGTAGTGTTTTGGTCGCTATATACTTAAAAAGATTTACATCTCGTAAATTGGGTTTTAACTGAATGCAGCTGTCCAAATAGGCATTACCTTTCGCTTTGACACCATTCTCCCCAAATAATTCAGACATAGCTACAATGAGATATATTTCAGCTTTGAAGTCTTTTTTAAGCTCATTTTCTTCCAGGAAATCTTCAAAATCAAAACTCGGCTCATCGTAGTCTCCTTCAACAAAAACCTTCATGGTCCAATACGAAAGCTTGTACTCATTGGAGTTCCAATCATTAGGAAACAATTCTTCCATTAGCATATCCGCATTAAATGATCGAATAAGATCTGATCTTCTTCTAGCTTCAAAATAGTA
>JAUICI010000269.1 GCA_030427935.1 Bacteroidia bacterium
AAAAACATAGCCCACATCTCGATTTCGAGGTTTTAAATTGATTTTTTCTTGTTCTGTTTCAAGCCAATATTCCTCTTGGATTTGAATGCTTCCTTTCGTTGGAATCAGTCCGGAGATCATATGGAGCAAAGTCGACTTACCACTTCCGGATTCTCCTGTAAGAATCGCAATTTCACCTTCCTGAAAATTCATTTTTGCCTGAACTTCAAGATTTGGGAAGGGGGCGCTATGGATATCAATTTGAATCAAGAAGTGACTTTATTTTTTTGATTGAGAAAAAAGAGAACCGTCAGAACGATAAAACTAAAAACGACCAAAAGTCCGGCATACAAATGAGCTGAACTGTAATTCATGGACTCCACCAGATCAAAAATTTCAATGGAAAGTACTTTTGTTTCGCCAGGAATATTTCCTCCAATCATCAAAACTACTCCGAACTCGCCGATGGTATGCGCAAAGCTGAGCACAATGCCTGTGATTAAAGAAGGTTTGATATTGGGTAACATCACTTTGAGAAGTGTTTCCCGTTTTCCTTTTCCGAGCAAATAAGAAGCGTTTACCATGTTTTTCGGCAATTGGGAAAATCCCGAGTAAATGGGTTGCACCATGAAGGGAAGACTATAAATCACCGATCCGATAACTAATCCGTGAAAAGAGAAAGCCAATCGAATACCCAAATAATCATTGAAAAAAGCTCCAATAGTGGAGTTAGGAGCAAGTACAATCAGCAGATAAAAACCTAAAACTGTAGGCGGAAGAATCAATGGAATGTTGACAAAAGCCTGAACCAAGGGTTTAAATTTAGACTTCGATTGGGATAACCAAAAAGCAATGGGGATCGATAAAATCAGCAAGATCGCTGTGGAAATCAATGCCAATTGCAAGGTTAATATGATGGTTTCCCAATTCATTGTAATTCTCTTTTTGTGGGTAAATCGTAGCCGTTGAGTAGGATAATCTTTTGTGCTTTTTCCTCTGAAAGAAAATCTCGAAACTTTATAGCGAGGTCTTTTTCTTGGGAGTTTTTCACCACAACTGCGGTTTGATATGTCTTTTGGTGTTTAAAAGGACTGATTGCATGCCAACTCCCTTTATTTTTGAGGTTTGGATTGTGCAAAGCAGACTCGGTGGTAATCCCCAAATCAACATTTCCAGAGGCAATCATTTGGTTGACCTGACTCACACTCGAACCATAAATGATACGGCCTCTTAAATAATTCAAATAATTTTGACTTTTTAAATAATCTTCGGCCACTTTTCCGATTGGAGCTGTAGTCGGGTTGGGGATTGCGATATTGGTGAACTTTCCATTAATTAAGAAGTTTTCGTCAATATCTGAAAGAGTGGTCGACCATAAAATGAGTTTTGCTTTCGCAAAAATGGCAATCTTGCCTTCGATGACATCTTCTTTTCTTAGTGCATCATTATACTTCAAACTAGCCGAAATAAAAACATCATAAGGGGCTCCTTGAATGATTTGATTGGTAAGCTGGCCTGTAGAAGCGGTGATGATTTCAACCTCGCAATCACAATCTTTTTCGAATTCCGTGGCAATTTCTTCCATGGAGTATTCGAGATTGGCGGCACAAGCGATTCGTAATTTTGTTTTTGATTCTGAACTACAAGCTGATGAAAATATCAGCAGGACAAAACCAAAGAGTTTAAAAATTTCGTTGTATTTTCGAATGAATAACGCCATTGTGTCAAATATCTTAAAAAAAGAACAAAATTCAGCCTGATATTTTGACTAATTTTGATTGAATGAAAGAATTGAACGGTCAAGAGAAAAACAGATATTCCCGACATCTTCTTTTGTCAGAAGTAGGGGAGGAAGGTCAGCAAAAACTGAAATCAGCGAAAGTCTTGGTAATTGGAGCAGGAGGTTTAGGTTGTCCGATTTTACTTTATCTCGCCGCAGCTGGTGTTGGAACTCTTGGGGTTATTGATTTCGATACGATAGAGGAATCGAATCTGCAAAGACAAATTCTATTTGACACCAAGGATGTTGGTAAAAGCAAGGCACTTAGCGCAAAAGAAAAGTTGGAGGCGAAAAACCCATTAATCGAAATTCGAGCTTACAATGAAAGGTTGGCCACAAGCAATGCATTGGAATTGTTTGAACAATATGATATCATCGTGGATGGGACGGACAATTTTGCCACGAGATATTTAGTCAATGATGCTTGTGTGCTCACGGGAAAACCTCTGGTTTACGGTTCCATTCATAAGTTTGAGGGTCAGATTTCGGTTTTCAATTATCAAGGAGGTCCAACTTACAGAGACGTATTCCCAACTCCACCTGAACCGGGAACAGTTCCGAATTGCTCTGAAGTAGGCGTGATTGGTGTTTTACCAGGAATCGTTGGGGCCCAGCAAGCAAATGAAACCATAAAAATTATCCTTGGTTTAGGTGAAACATTGAGTGGAAGACTTCTGGTATATTCTTCACTAATTGCTACTTACACAACTCTAAAAATTTCGAATTCCGAATTATACATTTCGAATTTAACTCCAAAGGAGTTCAAGGCTTTTGATTATGATTTTTTCTGTGGAGTAGAGAAGGGGAGTGAGTCAATGACGAAAGAGGAGTTTGAGCGCGTATTGCAAGAAGAATTTGTTGTGGATGTGCGCGATAGTTGGGAGAAGCCGGAGATTCGGGGTTCGCACGTTTTGAATGCACCTTTGGATGATTTGGAAGATTATTTGGATCAAATTCCGCGGGATCGGAAAGTTTATGTGGCTTGTCAGAAAGGTGGACGATCGAAAGCAGCGATTGAGATATTAGAATATGAA
>JAUICI010000087.1 GCA_030427935.1 Bacteroidia bacterium
GATTGGGTCAGGAAAACGAAGGCGAGACTTGGTCTGTTAGTTTAGATGCCAATACAAAAGATCAAGTAAAGATTGAGTACCCAGAAATCGAAGTAGTCTCAAACTGGGAAATGATCTTTGAAAAACGAGATCAAATTGCCTATTTGGAGTACAATACATTTGGCTCTGAAAGTGAAAAACAAATTTACACGGTTTTGGTAAATCGAATTTCTGACGATATTTTGGAAATAAAATATTATGAATTTGACCCAAACAATATCAGCTTATATTCCATGTTCTCGACTGAAAAACTAATGGCAACCGCCATGGTGAAAAGAAGAATGGGAGTCGGTAACATGTGTAAAACTGTTGGAACTCCTAAGAACTTTGAATTCAATCCACAGCCGTTGAAACTGGAAAAAGCAGCCAAATATAAGTAGGCCTATTCCTGATTTTTCAGTATTTCTCTGTATTTTTAGAAATAAAAATGAAGGCTTCCCTTTTAGTATTTTTTGGTCTATTCCTGAATCTATCATCGGCACAAGGTGTTATGGACTCTCTAGCTAGAGTGATTTCCAATGATATTTGCAGTTGTGTGGAGGAAATTGACACAAACAATCGATCTCAAATCAATGAGAAAGGAATTCAGTGTACCAATTATGTCATACTTACCCATTTAGACACTAGTTTTTTCAATCCTAAATCAAATGAAGAGAAAGTTGAATACACCAATCTTATGGGGCGAATTGGCATTTATATGAATGAATGCGAAAGGATTACATTATTGAAAAAATTAGCTGAAGAAAAAAAGAATACAACTCCAGTTATTCCAAGAGAAATCTTCATTGATAAAGAGTTTCTAGAAATATTCGAACTTAAAATAGATAAAGAACTTTCCTCATCCAACATGTTGGTTTACAATGGCCCGCAAAACAAAGAAAGAATTCAAAGGTTTACTGATATCCGTTTACTTTTTCAGACATCAGGGGAAGCCGTGCAATATTATAATGAAAACTTAAACGACTTATCCGAAAATGGAAAAGAGATACAACTTCCTGTAGTAGTAAGAGGAGTCTATCACCTCAAAGCATTCGAGGAAAGTGATAAAAAACGGTTTGAATTGGATGAAATGAAGCTGAATGCGAAGCAGTACAGCATTATCTTCGTCAAAAAAAATATTTTGGTAAAGCTCTTTTTTGGAACTCCGAAAGAATACGGCACCATGAATTTGATTCCTTTCATTGAAAAGGCAAGGGATTTAATAAGATAAATTATGAAAACGATTATTGCCACTTGTGCTATCATTTGCACAAGCTTTGTTGTTGGCCAAAACGAAATCAAGCTTTCTGCTGATGTTTGGCCACCTTTTACCGATCAAAAGGGTAAAAAAAGAATTGCACTTGAAATTGTATCCACTGCATTCGAAAGAATGAATCAAAAACACCAGTTCAAAATCAGTGATTTTAGTCAAGTTTTAGAAGATCTTAAGAATAAAAAGATTGATGGAAGTCCTGCTTTCTGGAAAACTGATGAAAGAGAGCAAACCATGTACTATAGTCTCCCCTACCTTCAAAACCAGCTAATTTTAATAGGAAGAAAAGGAAGTTCAGTCGATTTTCATTCAATGGCAGACATGAAAGGTAAAAAACTGGGTTTGGTAGAAGATTATGGATATGGAGACAGCATTGTACATTCGAAAGAAGTTGAAATTCTTTTCAATAAAAGTGATCAGGAAAACTTAGAAGCCCTTCTGTCAAATAAGATTGATTATATGCTCGTAGATAAGATTCTGATTCAATATATGTTGAAATATCAGATGAATGATGTTAGTGAGTTTCTTTCAATTGCACAAAACCCTTTTATTGTTCTCCCATTGTTCTTGGCCATTAGAAAAGATTATCCCGG
Organism: Bacteroidia bacterium; assembly: GCA_030427935.1. Lineage (GTDB taxonomy): Bacteria > Bacteroidota > Bacteroidia > Flavobacteriales_D > Crocinitomicaceae > JAGQYP01. The sequence continues at coordinate 1,885 of JAUICI010000087.1, forward strand.
AGCTAAGGAGATTATTTCGAATTTCGACAAGCAAATCGATACGATGATTGCGGACAGAAGCTACAATCGAATCCTAAACATGAATTGGATACATGCTGACATGGATGGAGACGGCGAAAAGGAATACATTTTAAATGGTGAATTTGCAGGTAACCAAAAACCAGATTTGGAGGCTTATGAAATCTTTCTTGAGAAAAAGAAGAAATCGGAATCGAATCGCTATTTTGTAAATGGGAGCTATTATGAGGGCTGGGAAAATGTACCTCAACAATACAAAAAGCTTCCAGATATTAAACAACAGCAAGATCCCAAAACAACCAGCCTAAAATTCGATTTAAAATAATGGGGGTATTTATTCGACAAGCAAAAGAAGAAGACATTGCGGGTATTTTGGACATTTGGAATCATGAAATTCTAAACAGCACTTCGATTTTTGAAGAGAATCCAATTGATGAAAATTACTTAAAAGATTGGTATACCCAGCGACTTTCGAAGGGTTTTCCTGTATTAGTCGCTATTGAAAATGATCAAGTCATTGCTTATGGTTCATTCGGACCTTTTAGAGCGAAATCCGGATATGATATAACCGTTGAACACTCCATTTATTTGCAAAAAGACCATAGAGGAAAGGGAATAGGCAAACTCCTCATGCGCGAATTATTGCGAATCGCTAAAGAAATGAACTTGAAAAATGTGATCGCAGTTATCGATGCTTCCAATACGAAAAGTATCCGTTTTCACGAACGTTTTGGCTTTATAGAATGCGGGCGATTGGAAAGAATCGCCATCAAATTTGAAAAACATCTTGATGCTGTAATCATGCAGCACCAAATTGCTTACTAAAACTACTCCATTTCGATGTCAATCACTTTTACGACAGGCTTGGGACCTGGGCTTCCATATTCACCATTTAGTCCAGCACCTCCTCTTTTTCCGTACTCATACTTTCCATCGTAATTTTTTCTTCTTGCAGGAGCACCTGGTAATCCATGTTCTCCCGGATCACCGCCTTCACTTTCTAAAAAGATTCGATCACGGTATTTCTCTGCCTTTGAATCCAAATACATGATGATGAATCCTCCTGGACCTCCATCGCCTCCATCGCCTCCATCTCCAGCTCTTCCCAGAGAAGTCCCAGATCGGCTTCCATTACCGCCTTTTCCTCCTCGTCCGCCTTTTCCTCCTTTGGAAACAATCGTGATAACTCCGCTTTTATTAGGATTGAACTTCCTTTTGTACTCTTTTTTCTGTGTTTTATTGATTAAATGTACTTGCACCAATTCCCCATATTCTTCATGTGGTATGACAGTCACAAATATCTCAAGCGAATCTCCTGGCCTTCCTTCACCTCCCTTTTTGCCATCTTCTCCGTGATGTAAAGCAATATTGTTTTCGCGATCTCCAACATTTTTAACTCCACCGGATCCACCTCTTCTTCCTTTAGATCCTTCCTCAGCTTCAATGACAAATCTCTGGTTTCCACCATGGGTCACTGGAATAACCTTTTCCAATTTAAAATCCGGATTAAACCTGTTCGTTATCGTAATCTTCACTTCTTCAACATCAATGTTTTCATCAACAACGATTGCACTTTTTGATTTACTGAACTTCGCTCCGGTGATTTCCAAAACAAATTCACCCCAACCAATATTTCCATTTTTATTTCCATAATACCCCTTTGGCGTTCTGAATTCTTTGTATTTGTCCGGCTTCTTTTTATAGGCTTGAATATAAAGACCTATTGGTAATCTTTTACCCGCGTACAAGTGATCATCCGTATTGTACATCAATCTGGCTTCTTTGATTTTCAGATCTTGAATCTTTTGAGAATAAGCGAAAATGGGTAGGAAAAGGATTAAAAAAAGTGAACTTCTCATATGCAAATAATTAGTAATGAAATATCTATAAAAGTATAAATTCATTTTAAACCTTGTCAAATAACAAGCCATTATTCTAACTTTGCAAGTCACACGATCAAACTAAACTTGTATTTCCACCTGATTTTTATTAAATTCTTGGAAACTAGACTATCCCAGAAACTAAAAACATATCAGAATTAGAAAGAAAGGCCAAGTCCTTAGAGATAATCAATCACTTTGCTCAGGACATTTTAAAATTAGACACAGTTGATGAAACCGTCTGGGTCGTAGCAAAGAATGTAATTTCGCAATTGGACTATGTGGATTGTATCATCTATTTAATCGAAAATGGTGAATTGGTTCAAAAGGCAGCCTATGGTCCAAAAAACCCTCAAGATTTTGACATCAAGAACCCGATAAAACTACAAATAGGTGAAGGTATTTGTGGAACGGTTGCCAAAACCGGAGAAGCCGAAATAATTGGTGACACCTCCAAAGACCCAAGATATAAGGTCGATGATGAAATTCGTTATTCAGAAATCACGGTTCCTATGAAGTTTAAAGGCGAAGTCATTGGTTTAATTGATTCTGAGCATCCAGAAAAGAACTTCTTCAAGAAAGAGGATTTGGAAATATTGGAGACCATTGCCTCCATGATGGCCGTAAAGATTATTCAGGCTAAAGCAACCGAAGAACTCAAAAAGAACGAAGAAAATTTAAAAATCAAAGTAGAAGAAAAGACATCAGAACTAACCCATTCTTTAGAGAAATTGCAAGCTTATAATTTGGAAATCAATGAGAGTAATAGACAAAAGGAGGTCCTGCTGAAAGAGATTCATCATAGAGTGAAAAACAACCTACAAATCATTTCTAGTCTTATGAGTCTTCACATGCACAAAACCTCCAATATTGAGGCTCATGATGTTTTCAATGACTGCAAAAATAGAGTGAATTCAATGTCGCTCATTCACGAACAACTATATACAAACGAAGATTTAGGCCGAATTCAAGCCAGTTCTTATATCATCGAACTAGGACAAGAATTATTGATTTCAACCAATGTGGCGAATGAAATCAGCATTGAGTACGATGTACAAGATGTCTTCTTTTCTTTGGACATTTCGGTTCCTTTAGGACTCATAATTAATGAATTACTCATCAATTGCTTTAAATATGCCTTTCCTGAGAATAAAGGGTTGATTCAGATTTATTTACACGAGAATCAGAATTCAATTAAAATGATTGTCTCCGATGATGGAATAGGATTTGACGAATCGAAAAAATCAGATGACTCTCTTGGTCTAGAACTCATTGAGGCCCTCTCCGACCAATTAAATGGAACTTTTCAACTTTCAAGTTCCTCTAAAGGCACAAAAGCTGAATTGGAGTTTACTGTCCAAGGACAGGCACCTTACTTCTATAAGTAGACTGGTAATTCATAATCATTACCGGAATTTTGTATTTGTTCGTCAAAATCTGATATTCAGTTGAGTTTCCAAATATTCCTGAGAACATGGAATCCCCATAATTTAGAATTACAACAACATCGGCATCTTGTTGGTCAATATATTCAATGAATTGATCTTCAAAATGTTTTTGCTCTGTTGCGCGCTCAAATGAAAAATCAATCTTTTTATCTTTCAAATAGCGCTCAGTCCACAACATATTTCTACTCACCGCTTTCTGATGGTATTCATCCTTAAACGTAGGTAGGTAAATCTTGAGTTCGGCCTCCATGTCTTCTGCTAAGGCAAGAGCAGGTTCGAATTTTTGCTTAGATTCTTTCGATAATTCTAAAGGCATGGCAATTTTTTTAATCGGTTCAATTCTGCAACCATGCTGCAACACCACAAAAACAAGATTTAAACTTGAAATAAGCTTGAGAGATCTAGGTGACTTAAAAAAGCCTTTTTTACTATCTGGATTTAAAGTGAATACCAAAGCCGAAGCATCCACCTCTTCAACAACTTTCCCAACTTTCACAACAGTTCCAGCTACTTCACCATCAAGTTCAGATGCAAAATCATTCAATCTTTTTTGGGTCTCCTCTTCAGAAAAATTATCAGCAAAAGAGACCAAATAGAATTTTCTTCCGGAGCTCAACCTATAATTCACGAACCTTTTGGAGGTTTCAGTTGATTGGTTGAAATCGACTAAAATGATAGTGTTTCCTGTATCTGCTTTCATAATTTTTCTCGTTTAGAGATTGAAAATATAAAAATAATCGAATACTTCTTTATTCTTGTTCTTCTTCATCCATGGAATCTACCATTTTGTAGGCAAATACCGTATACAAGGCAATGGCCGCTAAACCAATATAAAAAAAGGAATCATTGTTTCGATTCTTCGAAATTTGTACAATCAAATAGAAGAATCCAATGATGATTAATACTACCTTGAATACTCTGGAACTCATGATACAAAGGTAAAAGAGAATTTCCGAATACTAAAATGGAAAGCCGGAGTTTGTGTATATTTGATTCATGAAGAACCTAATTTTTGTTTTAATTAATTCCCTTTTACTTCTTTCTTGTGTCAACCACGAAAAGGAATGCGCTGCAGAAATCGAAAAAATTGAGAAATATGAGAATCGTTTAAAAGAGATTTACCTATCACGCGTTTCTTTACCTGTGGATTTACCATCACCAAAGCCAAAAGAAGTGAATTCTAATGGGGAAACCCTAGAAATTGGTGTGAGTAAAGAAGGTAAATACTTCTTCTCAAAGGACCCAGATGCCCACCAGTATTATTACGAACAATTGGAACCTATTCTTTCCTCTAAAATGGATTCACAAATAGAGAAAGTGATCAAGATATCTGGTGATAAAGATGCCAGCTTTGAATCAATTTTACAATTAATCGCACTTGCAAAAAGCAAAGAATGGAAACCGATTTTGACCTATAAGGAAGATTAAAAATAAATCTCTTGAGCCAATCTATAGGTATTCGCGTGACAATCCACAATTTCCTTAATGTCTTGCGAATAACCACCTCCCATGCAGGCTACGATTGGAATATTTATTGATTTAATTGTTTTCAGAACGAATTCGTCTCTTTTCTTGCATCCTTCTTTTGTTAATCCAAGTCTTCCAAGTTTATCAGATGCAATGATATCCACTCCGGATTGATAGAATACAAAATCAGGCTGAAACTTTTCCAAAATTTCGGAAATGTTTTTTTCCATGAGATACAGATACTCTTGATCTTGAATCCCGTCGGCTAATTCCACATCTAAATCTGACCTTTCCTTTTTTAGGGGATAATTTTTCGCACCATGCATGGAAAAGGTGAAAACGCGATCTTCTTTCGCAAATATTTCCGCTGTTCCATTTCCTTGATGCACATCCAAATCAATAATCATGATTTTCTCCGCCTTTCCCTTTTTCAAAAGATAGTTTGCAGCAACCGCTTGATCATTTAAAATACAAAAGCCCTCGCCTCTATTGGAATAAGAATGATGTGTACCCCCTGCAATATTCATGGCTACTCCATGATCAATCGCAAAATCTGCACATTTTATGGTACCATCAAGAATCATCTTTTCCCTTTGAATTAATTCTGGACTTAGTGGGAAACCATTTCTTCTGATTTCATCTTTGTTCAGGTTTAATTCATTCAATTTTTGAAGGTATTCAGTCGTGTGTGTGGTCAAAATCCACTCATCCTCAAGTTCTACCGGAGAAAAAAGATTGTCTTCCTGTATCGTTCCTTCATATAAGAGCTGTCGCGGCAATAAATCATACTTTTCCATGGGGAATCGATGTCCCTTTGGCAAAGGCAAAACATAATGTTGATTGTGCGCAATTTTCAGCATTATTCGGATAATAATCGATGCGGAATGATCTTTATATATTGAAACTGCTTATACTTCTCTTTGTTCTCGAAATAGTCCAAATTATATTCTGGACCTTGGACCAAACATCTTTCTTCAATCAGAATGAGACGATTGGGATCAATGCCACTGCGGTGCAAATAATTCTTCATGATATCTCTGGTTTCTTCTGCTCTTTTGTAAGAAATCACATCATTGCTGTAGTTTTCTTTCGTTCTTGTTGGGGCTTTTGAACTTGAAGATTCCAAAATAACTTTACTAAATCCGTACTGATTGATTTCACTAATGATTCCATCCATGAAAGCGATAAACATGGTAGCGGTGGAATCCAAAGTAAATGCATTCGAATTGAAATTGACCATGTATTTTATCTGCTGAATCGTGCTTGTGTCTTTTAATTCGAAAACGGGTATGATATTAAGGTATTCAAAACGATTGTAAAACGATTTGGCATACTTTTTAGAATAGCTAGGTCCTTGAACTAGAGGTAATTGATTGAAACTAAACATTTTTGAATCCACTCCTCTATTCTCCATGAATAAAGTAATGATTTCTTGAGCATTTCTACCCTTTTTTCTAGCGTGAAAAAGGGCTGTTTGCTTATCCCATCGTGGAAAATGAGACACACTACTTTCAATATTGAATTCGATCTTTTGATTTCGATTAATATGGATGATGGCATTGGCTAAAATCCGTTTAATCGTTACATCTGAAGTGTCAATTGCCTTTTGGTCATTCATTTCAAAATCATAATGAGCAACAGGAAGCATTGGGGGAATCACCTTCGCTTCTTTTGTTATAAAGCGAATAGTTTGTTTGGGTTTTTCCTCCAAAGTCTGAAACGCTTTGAACCACACCTCATTTTCAGAATCTGCGAAAACTTCTCTAAATACAATCTTGAGACCTGGATTTGATTTTTCAATCTTAAGCATGGCTTTGCTCAAGGTTTTATCGAACTTTTTCTTCTTTTTAATCAAGGGATAACTAATATCAAAAATGTATTCCATTTTCAAGCTATCATTGATATTCAATTTAAGTTGAAGTAATCGACTAAAATCCTCAATCATTAAGTCCAAATCAAAGGAATCCGGATGAACGCGATGACTCCAAAATAAATGTCTAAAATCCTTGTTATTCTCCTTGATTTCTCGATGCACCTGGTAGAAATACACATCTTTTGAGGTGTATTTTGTACTGTACAAACTGATTCTGGCTTCCGACCAATCCGGAATGAAATTAAAATCAAATTCTGTTTTTCTATAGGTAACTTGATAGCTTTGATATCCGCGCTCAAGAATTCCCCTTTCGATTCTCTTTTTAAGTTTGGTAATTAACCAGTCCATGCGCCCTTTATTCGAAACCGTATAAGATATATGGTCTACTCCAAGAACTGCAAAGCCATGAAGGTCGATCTCATAGGTGATTCCATTTATAAATTCCTCTAGCCGAGGCAGAAAGGAAAAACTCGTGTCGTATCTCGACACCGGTAGCACATCAAAAGGCTGAATTTTTAAATCCGTAATTTTATTTACTTCCAGATCTGCATCATTCCGGATGACATTTCCTCTAACCGTAAATAGGGCTTCATAGGCAAAATTCATGTATTGATATCGAATCCGAATGGTCTTATGAAAACGTCCTGGTCTTCCACTTGGATCATATGAAACCTTTAGGTTATTGGTCTTTTTAGGGGCAATTTTCTGATCACCAAGAAAAAAAGAAGTGCATCCACAAGAACTCTCAATATCTACGACGTGAATGGTATCTGTTCCAAAGTTTTCAATTTTAAAATCGAAAGAAACCTTGCCATTTTTCTCAAGAATATCTCCAAAATCATGGGAAAAAGATCTACTGTTAAGCTGTGCATGACCAACTTTAAAAGCAATCAACAGTATGATCAACCCCAGAATTCTCATTTACATCGACACCATCCTCATCATTTCAGCACAGAGAATAGCGCCCACCGTACCAAGAAAATAACCGAAAACTGCTAGTAAAACGCCTACCGTTGTCAAAGCTGGATGAAATGCACCGGCCACAACTGGAGCAGAAGCCGCACCTCCAACGTTTGCTTTCGAACCAACAGCTAAGAAGAAATAAGGTGCTCGAATAAGTTTAGCGACTATGAACAATAAGATGACATGGAAAGCCATCCAAGTTAGTCCAACCACGAATAATAGAGGCTGATCCAAGATTTTTGTGATATCCATTTTCATACCAATCACAACGACCAGCATATAAATAAAAACAGAACCAATCTTTGAAGCTCCGGCACCTTCTAAATTACGCGCTTTAGTAAGTGAAAGTAAAAAGCCGAAGAAAGTAGCAAATACTACCATCCAGAAAAACTTGCTCGCAAATACCTTTTCTTTTGGATTCTCTCCTACTTCAGTATAATAAGCCACAAGACTATCAGACAAGAATGAAGAGATCAGATGTGCCAATCCCACAAAGAAGAAAACGATACCTGCAATCATCATATAATCTCTCAGAGTTGCTGGTTTGGTTACCTGTTTCTGAAAGTTCTCCATTCGATCAACTAGCTTGTCAATAGCCGTATTATCTGCTTTTAGCCACTTGTCTATTTGCTTTCTTTTTCCAATTCCCAAAATCAGGAATGCCATCCAGATGTTGGCAACCACAATATCAACCGTGATCATGGCTCCAAACAATTCCTGTTTGTACTTATACACCTCTAACATAGCGGTCTGATTTGCACCTCCACCAATCCAAGAACCAGCAAGTGTGGCTAATCCTCTCCAGGTTTCACCATAACCTTCTCCTCCAACTGCATCTGGAGCAACCATGGTGAAAATCCAAACGGCAAATACACCTCCAAATACAATCCCCACAGTTCCTGTCACAAACATGATTAAAGCTTTCGGACCTAAACCAATCAATCCTTTTATATCTAAGGAAAGTGTCATGAGAATCAGTGCGGCTGGTAGAAAATAGTTCTTCGCAACTCCCCACAAACCAGAATGTTCGGCCGAAATCACACCTAAAGTGGATAAAATAGCAGGAATAAAATAACATAGGAAAAGCGCGGGAATAAACTTGTAAAACTTCTTAACAATAGGGTTTTGTAGCCCATTCGTCCAAAAGACCAATGCTAATACAGCCATCAGGATCCCGAAAACAATCTTATCATCTTTAAATAGGGGTTCTTTTGGCTCTTTTTCTAAAACCTGGAGCTTCATCGTTCCTTTGTAAGATTTCATTTCAATCGGATCGCCTTTTAGATTGATGAATTTGAAGTTGGCGATGATTGTTTTACTCTTCTTAGGGTTGTCGAAAATGATTACAGAATTAATTGCATCATTGAATTTCAGCTTGATCGTGTCTTCTTCATTATAGATTTGGACGTCTTCGACCATGCCCTTTAATTGTATGCGTTCCGCCGTCGATAGATCTAATCCAAAATAAGTTTTATCTGAAAATTTCTTGGACTCTCCTTTTTTGAATTTGATAAACTGAACTTCATCAATCCCATATTCATCTGTTTGAATGACGCGGAATTCAATTTCACCTAGTTTACCGCTAGTATTTTGATTAAACGCAAAAATTGAAGCCAGTAAAAGGCTCAGAGTCAATAAGTATTTCATACGATTTTAATAAGGACCGATCACACAAGCGATTACGGCCAGATTGGTATAACTTCCTATTCTGATCGTAAAGATAACATCATTCGAAAAAGTAGAGTCACCCATGTATATTTTTCCGTCTTTAATCGTAAATAAAGCATCCTGACTAAAGCTCGAATCTCCGGCATAAATCTTTTCTTCTCCGACTGTATATAAGATATCAGAAGTAAAAGTGCCGTCTCCCATATAGATCTTGTCTCCTTTAATGGTATACAAACAATCCGAAAAGAAAGTGGAATTCCCTCTATAGACTTTGTTATCCTTGATGGTGTATTGAATATCACCGGACATTTGATTTCGTCCTTTATAGACTTTATCGCTCGTGATTACATAAATAATTTCTGAATCATATTCATAATCACCTTTGTAGAGGATAGTCTGACCAAATCCAATCGAAGTCAGCAGAAAAAGGGCTATCACTAGAAATAAGTTCTTCATGTCTTCTTTGAGTTTACTTTTAAACGCAATAAAGCTAAAATTATTCCAAAAAAGGGAATTATGTGGTATGTTCTTGGTGCTAGGTGCTAAGTTCTAAGTTCTAAGTTCTAAGTAAAATAAGAGCATTGAGTTTGTTGAAGGTTTCAATATTGCTTATCTTTAGCTAAACAACTAAAAATGAGGTTTATACTTTTCATAGGTCTTGCGCTTATTCTAAACTCCTGTATTGACAGTAATTATACCAATAATACAGTTGATCAAACCAAAACGTATTTGGGTACCATGAAAACTGCTTTTAGCAATGATTGGGATAGCTGGCAAATCAATACAAATGGATATAATGGCTACTACCGCACTGCTTTTAGCAATGACTGGGACAATTGGGAATTTAATATTGCAGGCTATTCGGGAACCATTCGAACCGTATTTAGTGAAGATTGGGACAATTGGCAATTAATGTCAGGTGGTCGCACAATCAAGATCAAAACGAACTTTTCCAATGATTGGGATAATTGGTATATACAGGAAAATGGTGTCACGATTTCGGTAAAAACGTATTTCTCGAATGATTTTGACTCTTGGTATGCCTATGGAAATGGCGAGAATTATTTGGAGATGAACACTTCTTTTTCAAATGATTATGACAATTGGAATATCTATGGAAAGAATGATCATGCTTTGTTGGATCCCTTGCATTATATAGCCATCAATTTCTTGGTTGTCTACACTTCTGCTATTACAGAACAAGGGATTAATTAATTCAGATCAAAGATAGCTTCTCTTCTTTCGAAAGAATTGAAATAGAGCTTAGTTCTTATTCCATTTTCCCTGAACTCGAAGGGTTTGTTCGATTACATCTCTAACCGCGAACTTTCCTCCTTCATATTTGGAAACATAGTCCACAACTTCTTTAATATCTGAAGCGGCATTTGCAGGACAAGTGCTCACTCCCACTCTTTTCAAAACTTCAAGATCAGGAAGATCATCCCCCATGTACAAGCAGTCTTCGTCATTCAGTTTATTGCTCTCCAAAATGGATTCGTAAACCTCCATTTTGTTATTGACTTTCAGGAAGACTTCTGTTACTCCAAATTTCTCCAAATCATTTTTTACTGCAGGTGAATATCCACCAGTGATAACGAAAACTTTTAATCCAGCTTCTACCGCGAATTGCACAGCCAATCTGTCTCTAGAATTCAGAATTCTAACCGTTTCATCTTTGAATAAATAAACGGACCCATCTGTAAAAACGCCATCCACATCAAAAATGAGACATTTCACTTTATTCAATCCGATTTTATAGTTTTCCATTTTCTTTTAAAATGATATTTGACAATAACTGATAGACTTCTTTGAGATCTCCATCCAATTGATTCAAGTGTCCTTCCAATGTCCCTTTATCTCCTCTTTTGGCAGGGCCCGTTAAGGCCTTTTCAGCTCCCAAATCGCCAATTTTTGCCACGGTTTCCTCTAGTAAGGGTTGCAGAAGGTCTCGATTTTCCTCAATTGTTTCTAAATAATCTTCAGATAGTTTAACCAACTGAGTCACAAAATTGTTTAGGATCACAGCCGACAAATGAATTCTCTTTCTTTGTTCCGAATCGCATTCTTTGATCTTATCCGTAAGTTTTGAAGCCACCACTTTAAGATCTAAGAGTAATTCAGCTGAATTGGATTCTATTAGAAAAGGAACTTTGAATAGGTCTACTTTTCGACCAGAAGTCATGGTTTGTAGAGGATAGAACACCCCTTTATTCTGACTTTTGATGACATCCATTGAAACAGAACCGCTTGTATGCACTACTTTTCTATCATTTGGAATTGCACTCGATACCTCTCCAATTGCATCATCGGAGACAGCTAAAATGATGAGATCATCTTTTGGAATAGCATCAATCGAATCAAAAGTTTGAACTTGAAATTGATCCGATAAAACCTTTAAACGGTCTTGATTTCGTCCATAAATTCCTGAAAGTTTGATTCCTGAATTGAAAAAGCCTTGAATCAGGACATCAGCCATATTGCCCGTTCCGATTATCGAAACTGCATTAATTGCCATTACTTCTTTTATTGGATTTGATTCTGTAAACAACAGCCATGATCGTTCCAATCATCATGATTACAATTCCTAACCACAATAAATTGATCCAAGGGAAAATGATGGCTTTCATGATCAAATATTCTTTCTCCATCGCATCAATCTTGATACGAGACTCCAAATAAGGATTGGTTTGAACTCTTTGTGCAATGCTATCAACCATCGTCGGATGCGACAAAATAGTTTCGATCATTACACTATCTTCAGCGGTTAATTCGGCTACTTGAGTTGTGTCACCATGATCTTCATGCGCATGTGCATCGTGTTCTCCCGGAGCATGATTATGTCCCTCATGCCCTGGTTCAACCTCGTCTTCAGCTGAACCAAAAGCAATCTCTTCAATTTTAAATTTCATTCTTAGAGGATCAACCTCTTCAACCATTGGAAGCTCCACATCGTCTCTAAAGGCTTTTACCAATTCAAGCGTGTAGGAACGATCAGACTCTTCTTTAAACTCATAGAATCTTAATTTTGCAGCAATTGCAACATCATCTTCTAGTAATCCATGTTTTAATTTATTTGCTGGAGGTAATGGATAAATGGAATCAATCAAGACCATGTGCCCCGGAATGAATAAAGTATCTCCAATTTTTCCTTCTAAAGTGAAGCCTTGGAAATAACCATTAATCTCATCTGTAGCACCGCTAACCTCTAAGTATTTTTGTTTGTCTAGTTTGGCCAGTCGAACATGCGTGAAAATATCGTAAGTCAGATAATGTCGGGTTCCCGGCTCTGGAAAATTGGATCGGAAATTCTTTAAATCAAGTAAAACGCGAGGATTATTTCTAAATAAGAATTCTCCCGGCATAGTCGTCGTCCATTTCTTGAATTCGAAATACTCGTTGTCTGAAAACTTTCCTCCAAATTGCCATTTACCTGCATCCAAATCCGCAATAAAGCTTTCGGAAGCTTCGTGATCCTGACTAGCGGTGTAAACTACGCCTTTGTAACGGACCGTATCCCCTATTCCGTATCTTCTTTTTACTTTATTGAAATACTCAATATCGTAGTAATAAATGTATTCCTCTTCAATGTATTCTTGACCATAATAAACGTAGAAGTCATTCATTTCTACCGTATCTCCTCTAAAGATCAACATATCTTCGTTTTCCTTTAGATTTTTATCAATACCCTGCATCATATAGTGCGTTGTATTTCTGGAGATGATTTCTTGCTTTGCCATTGAAATAACAGCACCAACAATTAGAAGAGCAAAACCAAAATGCGCAATGGATGCACCTGATTGATTGAGTTTTCCTTTTAGAATTCGGATCCAATAATCCAGATTGGCAAATATGGCAAACAAAGAGGCAACCAATAAAATACTTAAATGTGCCTCCGAAGAATTGAATTCGTAATAAATGACAACAGGAATTCCGATAAGTAAAGCGACAAGAAATGG
>JAUICI010000088.1 GCA_030427935.1 Bacteroidia bacterium
TTCATGGAGATAAAATTAATTAGATAATTGTTATTACACAAAGATACACGAAGGTAACACCAAGATTCACAAAGGAGGTTTTTCTAAGAACCAGAAAGCAGCTTCATTTAATAAAAAAGGCCGTCTTTCGACAGCCTTTTGTTTATTGGATTGTTAGTTTTTTCTCTAAATCTTCTAAGTAAGATCGGAATTGTTTATCCGTTTCTGAGAGGTTATTGACCGTTCTACAAGCGTGAAGAACAGTTGCGTGATCTTTTCCTCCGCAGTGTGCTCCGATATTTGCCAATGAAGATTTGGTCATCTTCTTGGAGAAATACATCGCAATTTGTCTTGCTTGAACCACTTCTCTCTTTCTTGTTTTTGATTTCAATAATTCGATTGGAAGATCGAAATAATCGCAAACCACTTTTTGGATATAATCGATCGACACTTCTCTTGCTGTGTTCTTTACGAACTTGTCGATCATTTGCTTTGCTAAATCCAAAGTGATCGCCTTTTTGTTCAAGGAAGCCTGAGCTAGAAGAGAAGTTAGAGCACCTTCCATCTCACGAATATTCGTATTGATGCTATACGCCAAGTATTCAACTACTTCTGGTGGAAGATCGATACCATTTCCGTACATCTTCTTTTCAAGAATTGCGATTCTAGTTTCTAGAGATGGTGCTTGTAAATCAGCTGACAATCCCCATTTAAATCTAGAAAGCAATCTTTGCTCCATCCCTTGCATTTCAACTGGTGGTTTATCCGAAGTTAAAACCAATTGTTTTCCACTTTGGTGCAAGTGATTGAAAATATGGAAGAATACATCTTGAGTTCTTTCTTTTCCAGCAAAAAATTGTACATCATCGATAATCAACACATCCATCATTTGATAGAAGTGAATGAAATCATTTGTTGTAGAGTTCTTAATTGCGTCGATGAACTGATGCGCAAATTTTTCAGAACTTACATACAAGACCGTTTTATTTGGAAACTTGTTTTTAATGTCAATCCCGATAGCGTGAGCCAAGTGAGTTTTACCTAAACCTACTCCACCGTAAATAAGCAGAGGGTTAAATGCTGTTCCACCAGGATTATTTGCAACTGCATAACCAGCAGATCTTGCTAGTCTATTACAATCTCCTTCGATGAAATTTTCAAATGAGTATGCCGGATTTAAATTCGAGTCTACGTTTACCTTTTTTAGTCCTGGAATCACAAATGGATTTCTGATTGACTTTTCAGATGCTACTAAAGGAACGCTTACTGGTGAGTTTTTAACCGATCTTTTGTTTGTAGTAGGTAATTTTACCGTGTAGGGTGACGAATTAGAAGCGTTATTCTCCATCACAATGCTATACTCCAATCTCCCCTCGCTTCCAATCTCCTTTTTTATTACCTTTTTCAACAGAGAAACATAGTTCTCCTCCAACCACTCATAGAAAAAGTGAGAAGGAACTTGAATAGTCAAAACAGAGTCCTTAAACTTAATCGGAACGATTGGTTCGAACCAAGTTTTGTAGGATTGCAGACTAATATTGTCCTTTATCACTTTGAGACACTTATCCCATACTATTTCATGATCTTTTTTCATAAAATTTAGAAAATTGGGTTGTTTTATTTAATTATTTTGTCACTGTCGAGTCGAACACTGAATGCGTTCAACGATGAGACAAATATTTACATAAAAAAGTTTAAAAAAAAATCGATTTGCTATTGATTTTTAAAAAAGTTTTACTTCCCTATTTTTTTTTCAAACTCAGTAAAATTTAACGAAGAAATCCTTGCTTTTGTGGCGCAGATGTTTATTTTAATCGCCGATTTCGATAGATATACCTATAATATAAGGAATATTTCTGAATCCACCGAATTTTAAGACATTTTTCACAATTACACAAGTTATGTTTAGTGCAAAGACGCAGGTTAGAGTAAGATATGGTGAAACCGATCAGATGGGTTATTGTTATTATGGAAATTATGCCCAATTTTTCGAGATTGGTAGAGTTGAAGCCCTGCGTTCCTTAGGAATGAGTTACCGAGAAATGGAAGAAGAAGGTATCATGCTTCCCGTATTGGATTATTCTGTGAAATATATCAAACCTGCACTTTATGATGATTTATTAACCATCAAAACAACAATCCCCGAGATTCCCCGCGCAAGAATTCGCTTTGAATATGAAATCTACAATGAAAAGGAAGAACTCATCTCTAAAGCGGAAACAACACTTGTTTTCATTAATAAGGAAAACATGAGACCTCGTTCAGCTCCGGAAGACTTTATTGCGAAGTTGGAAGCGCTTTAGAATGAAAAATGAAAGATTAAAAATTAGGATTAAGTTCTCCTTCGTTGACACCTTCACTAAAGTTACGGCGTCTGAAAAAAGCTTCGGCGAATGAAAGATTAAGTTAAGCTACGAAAACCAATTCTTCATCCCTCATTTTTCATCTCGGTCCCTGAGCTTGTCGAAGGGTTCATTGTTAATTGTTAATTATACATTTTTAATTTAAAATCCCCGTTACTTTTTTCTCCTCCTGCATTTTCAAGATATGAACATGCTTTTATATCTTATCATTCCTTTAAGTGGGCTTTTTACGAGTACGGTTGATTTTCAGATTCAGACGAAGACTTATCAGCAGAGTTTGAGTGAAATCAAAACGGAGTTGGCCACGAAGGATTCTACCCAACTGAAAGACTTTTTTATCTCTTCTTTTTATTATAAGGTTTTCCCTTATTGGAAAGGCACCAAATGGGATTATGAAGGTTATACAAACACACCTAAAAAAGGAGTTGTAGCCTGTGGTTATTTTGTATCTACCCCTTTGAAGCACATGGGACTCAATTGGAATCGGTACAAGCTAGCTCAAATGTATGCCTCAAAAGCCACGAATGCGATTTGTGATTCAATTAAGAAGTTTTACGACTTGGACAAGTTTTACAAATACATTCAGTCCTCAGAAGATAATATTTGGCATGTTGGTTTGAGTTTCCATGTTGGCTTGGTCGTAAAATACAAAGGGAAAATCAAATTCGTTCATTCTGATTATATCAATTCCGAGGGTGTCAAGGAAGAAGACATTTTAAAATCCGAAGCTTTGAAGCAATCGAGTATCTATTATATAGGCAGATTAACCAATCCTATATTATTAAAGAAATGGCAGACTGGGGAGGAGATCACTTTCAATTAAAAATTAAAAATGAAAGATGAAAAATTAATAGTTCAAGAAAAGGATTAGCAGACTAGAGTTTACCTACTTCGTCGTCGGATCAATCTCTCTTTTTTCTTCGACGGCTCTTACGATTCCTCCGGTGATCTTGTACAATTCGGTGTAAGAATCGACTAAATTATAGAGGTTGTCGAAATAGTTGACCAATGAGTTTAAATACGAATTTCTTAAAGTAGTCAGATCGATGGATGTTATTACCCCGCGATCGAATTGCTCTTTCCCTAACTCCCAGACTTTTTGTGAGTACTCCGCATTGAGGAATGACAGACTTTCTAATTTCTTTCTTTGCCTGTATGAATCCAATTGCGAACGCAAATTATTATCCAGCTCCAACTCCATGTCTTCTATTCGTAATTGGGCGATTTCCTCTTGGATCTTCCCAACTTTAAAAGCTCTTTTGTTTTTCCAGTTGTTGAAAATCGTATATCGAAGATTGAATCCGAATTGATAATTTATGGATTGTGTATACAATGCAGAATCTACACTTTGTGATCGAAACCAACCAAAATTAGGCGCTGCAGAAGCCGAAAACGAAAGTGACGGATAAAGCATACTTCCTTGAAGCTTAGTATTGGTTTGCTGCAGTTCCAAATTGATGTATTGATTTTTCAAATTTTGATTACTTGAATACATCAGCTCAGATAATTCTTGATAACCTACTTCCGGAAGATTTTTACTAAGAGAATCCGTTAAAGTATACATGGAATCAATTTTAACTCCCATGATCATATTCATGTTTCGGATCGCATTTCTATAATTCAATCTTAGAATTGCTAGATTCATGGAGTCCGTATACATCTGCGATTCAAACTGAAGCACATCAATACTATTGGCAATTCCGATCTTAGACTTTTCCTTGTAGTATTCTGATTTTTCTCTGGAAAAGGCCAGAACATCCTCCATCAAACCAACCTTCATCTGGTTGAGTACTGCTTGATAATAAGCCCGAATCAAATTAAAAATGGTGTTTTCGATCACTAAAAGCGAATTCCCTCTGGTTTGATTCTCTAGACGAACCAATCTTTGCTTATTTCGGATTACACTTAAACCGCTAAATAAATTCCACTCCATATTGATCGATGGTGTCAGACCAATATTCGAGGAAACCCCTGGTTGGAATGTAAATGGGTTATCCGTATTGTCGTTAATCCCGTAATTATTGCTCAAATTGAAGGTGAAAGTTGGAAACATTCCTGCCTCACTCCACTTATTATTCATTTGAGCTGCTTCAATATTTTTACTTTCAATGAGGATGTCGAAATTATTTTTCAAACAAAGCTGAATGGCATCCGACATAGAAAGCGGTTCTTGTGCCTTCGTAGTTGAGACCGCAAGAAAAATGCATATGATACTTAAAAATCTTTTCATGATTCCATTCCCTCTCTTTTAGCGTCCAACTTCTTTTGAATTTTAATGGCAGTCTCTGATTCTTCCATTGTTGGTTTTGTTCCTGTCCAGAACCAAGCGATCATTTGTTTCAAGAAGGTTCCAAACAAGATTGCACTTGGGAAAAACAATTGAATAAATATCGTTCCAAATAAAATCCCAAATGCCACCGAAGTCGCTGTTGGAATTAAAAATTGAGCTTGGAAGCTTTTTTCAAGGATTAAAGGCCCTAAACCTGCAACCGTCGTTACGGATGTCAGCAAAATCGGTCTAAACCTTGCGACCGCCGCTTCAAAAACTGCCTCTTGAACCTTCATTCCTTCTTTCAAGTTTCTATTGTATTGATCCAAAAACACCACCGAATCATTAACAAGAACTCCTGCAAGTGCCAATAAACCAAATGATGAGAAAATGGAAATTGGAATTCCGATTAAGCCATGACCGAATAAACCTCCAAACACTCCTGCGGGAACTGTTAGAAGCACCAATAAAGCTTGGTACAAACTTGAGAAATTCAAAGTCAGAATAATCAACATGAGTGTAAATAAAATATAAGACAAGAAAATCATGGATTGAGTTGATTTACTTGATTCCTCACTTTGCCCCATCGTTGCAAACTTGACATTTGGAAATTTTGCTTTGATATCTGGGATTAAATCTTCCGTGATTTTTTTGTTCACAGATCCGGCAGAGTCCGCCACAACTAAATCCGCATCAATTGTGATTTGTCGATTTCCATCACGTCTTCTCAACATTACCGGACCTCTTTCAATATTGAAATCAGCCAGTTCATTTAATGGAATTTGTTCTCCAGAAACCGTTTTAATTCGCATGTTCTCAAGCTGAGTTAGCGTTTGTCTTTGCTCCTCAGGATATTTCACCCAGATTTTAACTTCTTCCGTTCCGACGATTAATCTTTGCGCTTCAGACCCAAAATACCCTTGTCGAATTTGATTTAGAATTTGTGCTTGACCAATTCCATACATATCTGCTGCTGGTTTCATGATCAAATTCACTTCATTCTTTCCTAGGGGTTGATCGTCTTTCACATTGATTACACCTCCCATTTTAGCCAATTCACTTTTGAAATAAGCTCTCGCTTCATCCAGCTGATCTAAATCTTCAGAGTACATTCCGTACTCAATGGCTTTACCAAACCTTCCTTCTCCTGAACCAAAATAATAGCCATTCGCAATCTTTCTCAAACGAAGCTTTTCAATTCTTTCATTCATCAACTTAAACAAAGTATCTGGCGGTGTTGAGCTATCTTCAAAATCAAGGAAAATCCTAAGCAATCCACTGTGGTTTCCAACTTCACCCAATTTTTCAGCAAAACCAAGTTCTAGATTGGAGTATTTCACTATGGAATCCCCATACTTTTCTATGATATACTGATCCGCATCTTTCAATATTACTCGAACGCTATCTAAAAATTCTTTTGTTTGCTTAGAAGATTCTCCAGGCTGAAAAGCAATTTCAACTGTATACATTTCCCCTTTCATGTCTGGGAAGAAGGTCCAGGCAATCTTACCATTTGACATCAAAGCGATGGTAATAAAAATAAAGGTAAGAGGAAGAAAAACAGCCACTTTATAATACTTGATTAAAGGTCCGATTGCCACCCCATAAATATCATCTCTTAAGAACTTCAAGATGCTCTCAAAGAAGTTTCTAAACTTGTATCTGAAAGTACCTTTTTTCGGTCTTGAAAGAATTTTCTCACTCGATAAGTGAGCAGGTAAGATAAAAAATGCTTCGACCAGAGATAGCCCCAGACAAGAAACCACCACAATCGCCATTTCCTGCATCATCTCCATTCCTTCAACGAAGAACATGATTGAGAAAGCCACAATGGTTGTCACAACCGATGTAAATACTGAAGGCAGTACTTCCATCGTTCCATCATAAGCGGCTTTTGAAGGAGATTTTCCTTTTTCAAAATGAGAGAATATATTCTCAGCAATAACAATTCCATCGTCCACCAGAATCCCTACAACTAGGATCATTCCAAATAAGGAAATCATGTTTACCGTAGCTCCGTACCAATAGGCAACAGCAAACATTCCTAAGAAGGAAAACGGAATACCAAATGCTACCCAAAAAGACAATCGAGTGCTCAAGAAGAGTCCTAACATGATTAATACTAAGATCAATCCCATGATTCCGTTGCTTGTCAAAAGATCAATACGATCTTCCAGCATGGAATTAAACTCAAACAAGATATTAAACTCGTAACCCTTTTCCGTTAAGTTGAATTCTTTCTGATACTTTTTTACGGCATTGGCTATCGCTGTAATGTCCTCTTCTGGCGTCTTTTTAACAGAGAAAACAATTGATTTCTTTCCTTCATAATAAGAAGTACTGAAAGTGCTTTCCGCAATTCGTTCTCTAACTTCAGCAACATCGCTAATGCGTATTAATCCACCGGTTGGACTAGTTCTTAAAATTATATTTGAAATCTCATCAACTCTTGTTGTTTTCGAGTAGGATCGGATGATCATCTCTTCCACATCACTCTTAATTTCACCAAGAGTCATGTCCATATTCTTTTGTTTGATCGCATTTGAGATTTCATCAAACAAAATATTGTATTCTTTCAGTTTATCTTCTTTGACATAAACATCAATCTCAATTTCTGGGAAACCTTGTTTCTCGATTTGAGAAATTACTCCTGTTGCCAATAAATCGTTTTCAACGCGATCTGCTTTTACTTTCAGTTCTTCCAAAGTACAATCTTCACACATCACCCCTACCCAAGCCACAATGGAGGACATCCCTCCTGCCTTAATTCGGGTTACTGTGGGTTTTTCTGCTCCGGCTGGGTAACTATTGATCGAACCAACTGCATTTTCGATCTCTGCTGTTAATTCGGTCATATTGGCATCTGGATATGCCTCTACAGTGACACTTGCAAAATTCTCTGAACTTTTAGACTCAATATGTTCAATGTCTTCAATTCCTTTGAGGGCTTGTTCAATTTTAATTGTGATCCCTTCCTCCATTTCAACAGGGGAAGCTCCAGGATAGGCAACTGAAATAATTACTTTAGCTGGATCCTGTTCAGGAAAAAAGGACTTGTTCATGGAAGTGTAGGAGAATATCCCCAGCAGCAACACCATCACAATAATTGCATTGGTCCAGATTGGTCGTTCTATGAAAAATCTAACTACCTTATTCATGCTCTACTTTTCTACACCTACTACTTTAATACTATCTACAACTGTTTGCACTGTATTCAACACAACAAAATCTCCATTGCTCAAACCTGTCACGTATACTGAATCTCCGTCGTAACGAGCCACATTCACAGGTTTTGTGACCAAGGAAGAATCTAGCACTAAATACACATTGTTGTTATTGACCGCTCGTCTAGGCAACTTAAAAGCATCCTTAATCGCATCCCCTTTCATGGAAACATTGATGTACATTCCATTCAATAATTGTTCGCCTTCTAGTGGTTCAATTTTAAAATAGACATCGATTGATTGTGTTTGTTGATTGATCACATCCGTGTAACGATTGAGGTATCCAACACCAATTTTCTTACCCGAAGAATTCGAAATATCGACTTCTTTATCTTCTTTCAGTCGCTCCAAATCTGAAAGGCTCATCGGAACTTTTACTTCGTAGTTTCCAGTATGAATCACTTTCATGATACGAGATCCCATGTTGACGTTGGTTCCAACATCCATGTAAGTCTCTAGAATTGTTCCGTCAAAAGGGGCAATCAATTGGTATTTCTTCGTGTTGGCTTCAAGACTTTTGATTGCGAAGTATTCAGCTAGCACACCTTTCGTAGCCAATAAAATCTTTTCTTTTTCACTATTCCATTTTGGTTGAGGAATATCGTCGTTTAATTTGATGGATTTTAAATATTTCTCCCATCTATCGTATTCTGAAGGATAATCAAACTTGATATCCGGAAGGATGTTCGCTACCATGTTGATATAACCTCCTTTTCTTGAGGCTAGATTGTACCAAACTTCTTTATTCTCTATAAATCCAAGGATTTGACCTTTTCTGAACTTAACTCCTGGCTTTAATTCGATAACACCCTTTGTTAGCTTACCGGAAACTTCTGAGTTGATATCAATACTTTTATAGGAAGTAATCTGACCATAAGACAATAGATTCACATCCTGATCTTTGTTTTGAACCTTGACAACAGGATAGTATTTTTTATTGTCTTCCTCTTTGGCTTTTTCCTTTTCCTTGCCTTTATTGGAGCCTACCCACATTACCATTAGAATGAAGACAATGAAGCTAGATCCGAGAATAATAAACTGCCTCTTTTTCATTTCAGTTATAAATTTGCGCAAATGTAAAGTATAAGTTGTCGTTTAAACAACAGATTTACATTAAAGAACTACTCAAACAAAAAAAGGTTTATTTCAAGGTTGAACGGTCAGCCTATTTTCTAAGCATCAACTTTAGGGAGTTCGGTAAGACTTGAATGCGGTTTTTTCCTTCCAAAATAATCGGGTCCCCATCCACATGTCCTTTCAGATTTTGGGTTTCAACGATAAATTCAGCTGACTCCAGTTGATCCAGTTTTTTATAGGTACTTAAATTTCGGGTAAATGCTTTGAATAAAAATTCAGGTAGCTCAAACCACTTTGGCTTTGGAATCATGATCAATTCCAGAATCCCATCAGAAGCATTTGATTTTGGTGATATGGTAAATTCATTCCCGTATTGACTTGCATTCGCGATGGTAACTAGAAATTTATCTACTTCAATTTTAGAATTTCTACTCTCGATTTTAAACTCAATATCCGAGCATTTTCGAATTTCTTGAAAGATGGCTTTCACATAACCAAAGAAACCGCGTTTTTCAATCTCATCAAATTTATGCGTTACTCTAGCATCGAAACCCAAACCGCAGGTGGCAAAAAAGTGATGTTCATTGATTTTCCCAGTGTCCACGGCTATTTTCTCAGCTTGATTCAGGAATTGAATCGAACGAATAACATCACAAGGGATATCAAAATGTCGGGCAAAACCATTTCCACTTCCCGTTGGAATAATAGCCATGGCAACATCGGTATTTACGATCGCTCTACCCACCTCGTTAATCGATCCATCCCCACCGACGATGGCGATTATGTGGAATGATTTTAACTCAACGATATCTACCGAAATATCAAAAGCATGCCCCCTATATTCCGTATAAAATATTTCATATTGAAACTTGGAGTGATCCAAATACTTTTGAATTAAAAAAGGCAAGTTGTTTTTTTTACTCACCCCTGAAATCGGATTGATGATAAAGGCTATTTGCTTCATTTGACCCTCAATTCGTTATTGATCATGGAATAATTAAAGGTCTGAATAATCGCTTTCAGCTTGTTCAGAGACTCTTCTTCTGGATGAACTCCTTGTTTGTAAAGATCATTATTTAGCAAAGAGTCCGAAGTAATATCATATACATGCTTGACCTCATCATCCGAACCAAACATGATTAATTGGTCATCCTGAATGATTTGATATAGGTTTTGGGTATACTGAACTGCATAACCTTTATAATTAGGATCAAAAACGGAGTTTCCAAACGCATAAAATTCGTCTTGAAAACCAATCAAGTCTAAAATCGAAGGCATGATATCGATTTGTTGCACATGCTTTGATTTTTCGCCAATCCAATCTGTTTTTCCAGGATAATAAAAAGCAATCGGAACTGCATACATGCCCAATCTTCTTCTGTAATAATTATCTTTTGAATCAGGCGTATGATCTGCCGTAATCACAAACAAGGTATTTTCAAACCAGTCTTGTTTCCTTGCTTCTGCAAAGAATTGCTCCAAAGCGTAGCTGGCAAATTGCATCTGACGCATGCGTTCATCTTCCGCATCAAATTTACCTTCGTGTCTGTCCGGAATCACATATGGATGATGTGGGTACATAGTGAAAACAGTGGCTAAAAAAGGACTTTCAAACTGATTGATTTTTTCCAAAGAAAACTGCAAGAAAGATTCATCATCAATTCCCCAAGTTCCATCGTAATCACTTTCATCTCCATATTCGGATCGACCAAAATAGTTGTCAAATCCAGCCAAACCGCAAAACCCGTCAAAATTCATGGATCCATTTGTAGCTCCATGGAAGAAAGCTGAAGAATAGCCTTTTTCTTTTAGAAGAATGGGCAGAGAAGTAATGGGATTGGTTTTGTAAATAGAATTAATAAATGGTCGATCCATTAGAGAAGGTATGGACGAAATAATAGAAGGCAAGGCTTCGATACTTTGCTTTCCATTTGCCCAGGCATTCGTATAAACCAAACTTTGCCTAAATAGCGAATCTAAAAACGGCGTATAACCATCTCCTTCATGGAAGTAGCCAATAAATTCTTTTGAGTGACTTTCCAAAATGAGCACTACAACATTTGGCTGATCAAACTTTTTTTGGGAACCTACTGTTCGAATTGGGGTATAAATCTCCTTCAATTCATCTTCAGTAAAATAGTTCTTGAGTTCCACGCCTGAAGTATTCCATGTTTTGATCACGGTAAAAGAGGAGTTCAA
The DNA here is from genome assembly GCA_030427935.1 of Bacteroidia bacterium. GTDB lineage: Bacteria > Bacteroidota > Bacteroidia > Flavobacteriales_D > Crocinitomicaceae > JAGQYP01. Next base: position 11,112 of record JAUICI010000088.1, read on the forward strand.
TACAAAAGAAATATTCTGTGGTTGCGTGTATTTGGAAGCGGTTAATACTCCAATGGGTTTTAGTCCAACGCCCCTTCCAAGAACAACAATCAAAGCCAGATAAACTAGCATATAACCAAGGCCTTTTAGTCCGAATTTCCATGTGAACTGATCTTCATACTCCATTCGGTCAGTTTTTCGATATAACCATTCTGTCAGCGCGACTAGAGCAATTGCAAACAGAAAAAGGTACCAGTAATCCACTAAAAATGCCGGAATCAAATTCCAGAGATCCTCTCCGTTTTGGGTATAGGAAAACACATCATAGGTCACCCTTTTTTGGGTGAATTTGAAGTATTCCAGATCCAATAGATTCAATCCAATATTGAAAAAATTAAAAAGATGGAAAGCAATTTTGAAAGTCCATTTATACCAGTTCTTATTTCTCCACGGAAGCGGCAACAAATACAATGGTGAATAGAAAAGAAACAGAATACACACTGTAATCAGATCAAACCAAAAACCCAGAATGAAATCAAAAAAGCTGAGATCATCGAAAAAGGACCAGTTAAAAAAAAGGAAGAGAATCCTGCAGATATAGAGGATTAGCATCATAATACCCATTCTGAAAAAAAGCGCTTTCAGAAAATTTGGGAAAATAAGATGCATGTACTTCATGCTAGCAAAAATATATGTTTAATTCGAAATTCGTAATTGGGAATTCGAAATTGAAAACGATTACCTGATCAGTTTGTTGTATTGACGGAGATTAGAGAGTTATCGAATTGACAATTTCTAAAGTGCGTCGATCACAAAATCAGTTCTTCTATTGATCGCACGATTGGCTTCAGAATCATTTTTCACTTTGGGTTTCGTTTCACCAAAACCTTGTGATTTCAGACGATCTTTAGAAACTCCTTGAGAAACTAAATAGGCCATTACACCCTTTGCTCTGTTTTCAGACAGTTTTAAATTGGTTTTGTCGTTTCCAGTATCATCAGTATGTCCTTGGATTGTTACCTTGATTTTTGGATTTTCTTTTAAGAATCGTGCGAATCCTCTTAGAATAAATTTCGAACGATCATTTAAATCATATGAAGCTGTTGCGTAAAGGATATCATTGATTGTAAAAGCTTTTCCGAGCTCCATTTTCTTCACAGAAAGACCCACATCTTTTTTCACTTCCGTTTTAGCAATTTCTTCTTTGGTAATGATTTTAGAGTCGAATGCATGATCCTTTTTCTTTACCGTAACCATCACATCTGAATCATCCTCCACATTGATAATCGCGGCATATTTCCCATCATTTCCGTTCACTTTTACTTGCTGAACTTCATCTCTGTTGGAATACTCCACCTCAATCACCGCATCTTTTACTGGTTTCCCATCATCTCCTTTCAACTCTCCTTTCACCAAAGCCACTTTCTTTGGTCTGGCCTCAGCATACAATTCAAATCTGTAAATATCATGTTGTCGATTGCCATCCATTGAAGAAAAATAAGCCCAGTGCCCATCTGTTGAAACAAAAAGCCCAACTTCATCATTTTCTCCGTTAATTGGATAACCGATGTTTTTTGGTGTTTGCCATTTTCCGTCCGGTCCTTTTCGCGTATAGAAAATATCTAAACCACCCATACCTAGACGACAACCTTCGCAACCTTCATCGGTATCCGATGCAAAATATAAAGTTTGTGAATCTTGATGTAAGAACGCAGCTTTATCCCTTCCAACCGTATTAATTTCCGAAAGGGCTTTGGCTGGACCCCAAGAGCCATCATTACCTCTTTCACTGTAATAGATGTCTTCCTTCATGGTATACTGACTCAATTTCGTAAAATAGAGCGTATTTCCATCAGCGGACAAGGTTGGCTGGGCTTCCCAGCTATTTTTACCATTGATATTTGGACCCAAATTTTTTAATTCGGTCCAGACATAATCATTCCCCCCTTTTCCAGTTCGCATGTAGGTTGTCGAATACAGATCGCAGTTTAAATAGGGTTCTCCTCCTGAAAATTGATCTTTCGAACTCGCTTGTTTACATGCACAAATAATCATTTCCTTATTATCTACGGACAACGTTACCCCCCCGTAATTATCGAAACTACCAGTGTTAAAAGGAGCTGAAAGTCCTACTCCATTATCAAAAAGAGAATTCCAATCCGGTCTTTGAGACACTGTAAATTGCTCCATAATGTTTGAGCGAATCGCAGCGGCTGTATTCTTATTTACTTTTCTCGTATAAAAAATCAACTCATTATCAGGAGATAGCATAGGTAAATATTCGCTTGTTGGAGTGGAAACATTCACCACTTTCTTGGGACCAAAAGGCTTCTTATCCGCCATCAACAATTCTTTCGACATCATTTCTGGAAGTATTTCCTCTACGTTTTTCTTAATGGATTTGTAGTTTGGAGGATACTTATCTCTAGATTCGTTTGGAAAATTCTTTTCATAGGCCAGAAACTTCTCGAACCAAGGAAGGGCTTGCGCTTTTTTGTCTTGGATATAAAGCACATAACCAACGCAATAATAAGCCATCGGACTGTAGGATGGACAACGATCGATTACTTCTTGGAAGATTTCCGCTGCTTTTCCGTATTTCGCTAAAGCTTTATTGATGTTTGGACTGGAATCGTACATCTGATCGGCATGGGCAAAAACCATTTTTCCCATTTCATACATCAAAGCTGCATTATCTGGAAGAATTTTCTTTGCATCCGCCATCAAAGTATAGCGATCCATTAATTTGTCAGCGCCCGCCATTTTGGGGTCCTTGATCTTGTCAAGAATCTTGAGCACTTTTTTATTTTCGATCTTGCAATCTTCGTCTTCCTCTTCCTGAGAAAAAGAAACATTGCAAAGCATTAAACTAGAGATGGCTAAAATATAGACTGTACGGATCATTTATCAAGGATTAAAAACTACACTTTGGTATAAGGTCAATTTTCAATTATGTTACAAAATTAGTCAAAATATTTACCCCTAAATGAGTGCAATTTTCAAAACATCCTCCATTTTTTTCACATAGTGGAATTTCAATCCTTTCAAATACTCGGCTTTGATGTCTTTGATATCTTTTTCATTCTTATCGCAGAGGATAATTTCTTTGATCCCTGCTCTTTTTGCAGCAAGAATCTTTTCTTTAATTCCTCCAACCGGCAAAACTTTTCCTCTCAGGGTGATTTCTCCAGTCATCGCGATATATTTCTTCACCTTTCTTTCCGTTAAAATTGAAGCCAATGCTGTTAAAATGGTAATCCCGGCACTTGGTCCATCCTTTGGCGTTGCCCCTTCAGGCACGTGAACATGTACATTCTTGGAATCAATATCTTCTTGAGTAAGCCCAAGTACTTCCGGATGCGATTTCAAATATTCTAGAGCAATTGTGGCAGATTCTTTCATGACATCTCCAAGATTTCCGGTTAGACTCAATCTACCTTTACCCTTGGTAATAGACGTTTCAACAAAAAGAATATCTCCTCCATTTTGAGTCCACGCAAGACCGGTAACAATTCCCGGAACATCATTTCCTGCGTACTTTTCTCTTTCCATGGAAGGTCCTAGAATTTTATCAAGATCATCTCTGGAAATGGCATTGGTATACTTTTCTTCCAATGCAATTTGTTTCGCACGGTGTCGAACCACTTTGGCGATCAATTTATCCAAACCACGAACCCCAGACTCAAATGTATAGTCATTGATAATCGATTCAAAAACCTTGGTACTCATTTTAATATGATCCTTTTTCAGACCATGTTCTTTCAATTGTTTTGGAAACAAATGTCTTTTCGCAATCTGCACCTTTTCTTCCAAAGTATAACCCGTTACTTCTATGATCTCCATTCGATCTCTCAAAGCGGGTTGGATTGTATTCAGGCTATTGGCCGTTGCGATAAACATAACCTTACTTAGATCGACTGGCACTTCGATGTAGTGATCGACGAACTCGTTGTTTTGCTCTGGGTCCAATACCTCGAGCATCGCCGAGGCTGGATCGCCACGAGTATCAGCGGACATCTTGTCGATCTCGTCGAGAACGAACACCGGA
>JAUICI010000089.1 GCA_030427935.1 Bacteroidia bacterium
GTTTCATGGAATTGAACCTAGGTTTGTATGTGAAATATGGTGTGATTCGAGGTGGAGTTTGGTGGAGAACCAACGATGCTTTCATCATCATGCTTGGATTAGACACAAAAGTATTTAAAGTAGCCTATAGCTACGATGTTACAATTTCGAGATTAACTAACGCTTCAGGAGGTTCGCACGAGGTTTCTCTGGGACTTTACCTGAACTGTAAAAAGAAACCAAGAGGATTTAGGACTATTTCTTGCCCTTCCTTTTAAAACAACAACTAGACTGGTTTAAGATTTCGTTTTCTGTTTTGGTTTGGAAAAAGTGGTTTATTCGTAGACCACTTTTCCTTTTTTAACGGTGTACTCAACATAGGTTTTGAGCACATTTTCTTTCGGTGCTTTCAGTATGTTCGTACTCAAAACAATCAGATCGGCATTCTTGCCTACTTCGATAGATCCTTTTTTACTTTCTTCAAAATTGGCAAATGCTCCCCACTGTGTCATACCTTTTAGAGTCACCATTCTACTCAAAGCAGTTTCAGGTAAAAAACCATCTTTTGGTTCCAATCTTTGATTTTGCCTGAATACAGAACAAAAATAATTGTAAAGTGGATTAATGTCTGTAACCGGGAAATCCGTTCCAATCATTATCATTCCAGCTTTATTGTACAATTTTTTATAGTTGTACCCTCCTTCTTTCAGTCTTTTCGCACCTAATCTCTCTTCTGCCCATCTCATGTCGTCCATGGCGTGATTGGGTTGTACAGATGGAATCACAGAATATTTCGAAAACAATCCAAAATCTCCGGGACTCATGACTTGTGCATGTTCAATTTTCCATCTTCGGTCATTTAACTCCTTCAATTGTTCGCCATAAGCATTCAAAACATATCTATTTGCTGAATCTCCGATACAATGTGTATTCACTTGGAATTCATTTAAATAAGCAAATTTTAAGACTTCTTGAAAATTCGAATCCAAAACGATTTGTCCGTATGTCGGCATATCGGAATAATGGTGAATTAAACAAGCGCCTCTAGAACCCAAAGATCCATCAGACATCAATTTGAAAGAAGCAACTGTCATTAGGTCGCTGATATACTTTCCATTCTTCTGTGCATATTGAAGTCCTTTTTCATCGCCAAATATCATGGCATACACATCCATTTTCAAGATGCCTTTTTCCTCAAGAGATTTATAAAATTCGATCTGATCTGGAAATAAGCCCGCTTCATTAATTGATGTGATCCCAAATTCAAATAAGGTTTGCTGATATTCTTCAAATCGAGATTCTAGTTGTTCGTTGGATACTTTTGGACTTTTTTCCACTAAAATATCCAAGACATTGTCCATGACAAAGCCTGTTCGCTTTCCATCAACAACCTGAATTTGTCCAGGAAGAATTCTTTGGTAATCAGCTGAATCTAGTAATTCTAAAGTCTTTGAATTCACTAGAGCACCATGTCCATCAACTCTGGTCAACAACAATGCTTGATCGGGAAAAAGTTCATCCAATTCCTCTAAATGCGGCAAACGACTATCAGTCCACAATGATTCGTCCCAACCACGGCCAATGATCCAACCGTTTAAGGGTTCTTGCTTTTTTGCTTTCTCTAGTGTTTCCTTTCGGGACTTCAGCCATCTTAAATCAGCTGAAAAACTATCTTCCAAATAACCTAGAACATGACAATGTGAATCGTGAAAGCCTGGAATAACCATTTTTCCCATGCAGTCAATCTCTCGATCAGCTGAATATTTATTAAGAATCTCTCTTTCTGGTCCCAATTCTACAATTTTCCCATCTTTGATAGCAACTGCTTGGTAAACTGTATTGTTCTTGTCTAAACTGTAGATTTGAGCATTGTGAATGATCAGATCCACTTTTTTCCCTTTGTAACAAGAGCTTAAAAGGATCAATAAGCCCAGTAAACTTAAAATTCTCATTATTTATGTAAATAGAATGAATTGGCTTGTGCCGTACAAGTAATTACAATATCGTTCAAGCAAACATGTTTCGGAGTTGAAGCCGCATAAAAAACCACTTCGGCTATATCTTCTCCTCTAAGGGGTTCAAAACCTTGATAAACTTTGTCAGCTTTTTCTTGATCGCCTTTAAACCGCACAAGGCTAAACTCTGTTTCTGCCAGACCTGGAGCAATATTTGTCACTTTGATTCCAAAAGGCAAAAGATCAATACGCATCGATTTTGACAAACTATCGACTGCGTGTTTTGATGCGCAGTAAACATTCCCACTTAAATAGGATTCTTTCCCTGCCGTAGATGCAATATTTATAATATGACCATCTCCATTTTCTTTCAGAATCGGAATGAGTTCTTTTGAGACATACAATAAACCTTTAACATTTGTATCGATCATACGATCCCAATCGTCCACAATGCCTTTATCAATTGTATCTCGACCAACAGCTAAACCAGCATTATTAACCAGAACCTTGATCTCCTTTTTAATTTCCGAGGGAATGGAGTCAATCGCTTTTTCAACTTCCTTTTGGTCTCTTACATCAAAATTTAGTGAAAGTACCTCTATCTTAAATTGCTCTTTGAGATCTTCCTCAATTTCAGCTAGTCGATCCGATCTTCTTCCTGTAAGAATCAAATCGTGACCTTCAGATCCAAATTTATATGCGATTGCTTTTCCAAAGCCCGAAGTCGCTCCGGTGATCAAAATTGTACTCATTCCTTTGTTTTATTTGACTTTAAAGTTATCCTTTCTAGATCAATTATCGAAAGAAATAATAAAATCCAAATCAGAAATGCCGGTGTTTTATACCTTACAATCGCACCCACCACTGGAGTTGTAGACCCAATTATTAAATAAAAGAGTAAGATAAAGACCAAACTGAAATACAAAAGTTTTTGATCGATCTCCTTCACTTTCCTTCGAAAATAAATACTTAGAAATAATAGGAAAAAGAGCATCAGATTCTCTAGAATGTTCAACCATTTTAAAACAGAAGCTTTCTGCCAGGGATAGGGCATCAGCAAAACATTCATAATGTAAACAGGAGAATAAGCAACCAGATTCAACCACTTCTCATCCACATGAGGAACCTCGAAATAGGAATTTGAAGGTTCCTGGATTTCGTATAATTCGTAAATATTTCCGGCTTTTAAAATTGAATCATAGGTATATTCATCTGCACCGAATGGTTTGACTTCAACTTGGACATCTTCTTTCAAGCTAACGGAAGCTTTGAGCTCTCTGAGCTTCTCTTTCTCGGCATAGGGTAATCGATAAAAATTAGCTTTATCCATGAAATAGACCCCACCCTTTCCAACAAGCTTAAAATCCTTCTGTTTTTTTGAAATAAACTGGGTTACATTAAAACTATTCGAAAAACTGTTGAGGAATAAAAAGACGATTCCAAAAACCAATAATCCTCCAAACTTCAACAGGTTTATTTTACCCTTTGAATTCATCCAAAAATAGGCGATTAAGGCCGGGAAAAGGCATAATAGAAAATAGACTTTGGTGTTTAATAATACCAGCATCCCCAAAGCTATAAGCATTGATTTTTTAAGAGGATTTTGACCAAAAAAACGAATCCCATAAGTAAGCATTCCAAAGCCAAAGACCAATAAACTTTCTTTTAAAATTGAACTCGTCCAAAACAACATTGAGGGAAATAAAACAAGTAATAAGAATATTTCCTTTTGGTATTTCGGTATAAAATCCTGAATACTTTTAAAAAACAGGATAAATCCAATCAGTGAAAGAAGGATAAAAATAATTACATGAACATAGTAACTATTGAAAGCAACAAAGGAGATCAGCGAATTAATCCGAATGATAAACCGATTGTCATTAAACTGATCCAAATCAGACCTCGTCCAATGCTGCGAATTTGGCATGCGTTCTTGCACTAATTCTTCATCGCCTTGGACAAATAGTAGTTTGACATAATCCGAAGGGGACTCGAAAAAGACACCATTCAAAACTTGACCATCATTGTAGTAATGTGCCGTATCTCCCGAAAGCTTTCCATCACCGTAAAAGTGCGAATACAAAAGAGATAGGGCGACACCTGAAGCCAATTTGATTAGAAAAAGTCCTATTACCCACGATTTTTTTATACATTTAATATCGAATATCGCCAGCTTCCAGATCATCACTGAGAAAAATAGAACAAACATTATGGCGATAACAATTTCCAAATACCTAGATCTTAAATTGTGTTTAGAATGAGTGAAAATACTACATTTTTTAATATTTTCAGAAGGCTTGGTCTCTCTTGCCTAATGGTTTTTGCATTCCTTTTCAATAATCATTCTTTTTCTCAAAATCTGAGCGACAGTTTATTCAATGAGTTGAACTTATTAGCTCAAATAGACACTACAAAATTTAACACCTTAAAAACTGAATGGAAAGAGAAGTATAATCTAACAGATTTTGATGAATGTGCATTAATTGAATTAGAAGGAAATAAATACCATTACCACGGTGACGAATACACGGCGCGAAAACTATATCTAGAATCCAATAAACTTGCTAAGGAAAAAGGGAATAAGGAAATTGAACTAAGCACACGGATCAAAATCGTATGGCTGGATTTAGGGATTGGTTTGATTGACCTTCCAGAAGCTGTAGAAAAAGCTCGGAGATTATTAAGTGATGCCACTATAGAAGAAGACACTACAAGAATGATCATGGCCTATAATGCATTGGCTTCTTTCCATATCAACCTAGGAAAAAACGATGAAGCTTATGAGTACTTCTATGATGCCTTAAAAATCAGTCATGACCCAAAACTCTACCTTCAAAGAGCCACCATTCTAAATAATTTGGGACTACATAAGACAGATCTTGGTTTACTCGATGAGGCGATTAAAGACTTTAAAGAAGGTCTCAAACTAATCGAAAACAAAAGGGAGTATCGAATTCAAACAAGACTTATCAACAACTTGGCATATCTCTATAATCGGGACAGTACAAAAAGAGATTCTTCATTCTACTATTTTTCGAAAACACTGGAATTGGGAAAGATCATAAACGAACCTCAATTGCATATTGTAGCCTATACCAACATGGCTGTTTATTACAATCTCGAAGGCGACTATGCCAAATGTAGAATGTATTATGACTCAGCAATTAACGTGGTTGAAAAGCATGACATGGTCGGAATCCAAGGAAAAATCTATCTAGGTCTGTCCGAATTTTACAGAAGACAGAATAAAATTGCTCAGGCACTTAACATGATTGACATTGGGTCCAAAAAAATTGATGCAGAAGATTATCCAAAACTGGAGGATCTGATGTCTTACCAAAGAATGTATGCTCGACTCTACGAAGCGAAAGGAAACAATTCAAAATCACTTTTTCACTACAAGCGCTATCATCATTATAGGGACTCGCTGAGAGAAATGAACAACCAAAAGTTTTTGGCTGAATTGAATTTGAAATATGAAGATGAAAAGAAATTAGCGGAGATTGAAAAACAGAAATCCAAAAATGATCTTCTTCAAAAAGAAAATGAAATCATTCAGACTGAATCGAGCTTAAACCTCATGCGAAATACAGCCATTTTTGTGGGAATTATTCTTTTGATTGGAATTTTCTTCTCGGTTTATGTCATTCGATCTGTTAATGCTAAAAAGCGGATGGAACAGAAATATGCCTCCAACTTAATATCCGAAATAGAAGACGAGAGAAGGCGAATCTCTAGTGATCTCCATGATCATATTGGACTGAATTTGATCATGGTAAAAAACCAGCTGAATGAAAAATCAGAGAACTATAAAATTGTAAAAGAAGTCTCCAATATTGTAGAGGATGTAAGAAAAATATCAAGAAACATTTATCCTAGTCAGTTGAACAAACTTGGAATTCGAAAATCGATTGAGGTGATGTTTGATAAGATCGAAGAATCTACAGGTATTCTTACCAGCCATGAAATTGAAGGTTTGGACGAAATCGAATTCAATAAAGGAGAGGAATTAATTCTTTATCGTATTGTACAAGAATTGAGCAATAATTCAATAAAACATAGTCAGTCTAAATCCATAAGATTAGTAGCGAATGTCAAACCAAAAAAATTAAATCTGGAGTACAGAGACAACGGAATTGGATTTGATAAGTCTAAGATATTAGAAACTTCATCTGGAATGGGTCTTCGAAACATTATTAATCGCGTTGAGAGAATCGGAGGAACTATTCAATTTGAAACAAAGAAAAATCAAGGAGTTAAAGTATCTATAAGTTTTGACAGAGATAACAAATCATAAAATATTAGTTGCAGATGATCATCCGATCTTTAGAAAAGGGATGATCGCTACCCTCAAGCAGAGTTTTCAGGAATATGAATTTCTTGAAGCTGAAGATGGAAATATTGCCAAAAACTTAATCAAACAAAATGAAGTTGAGATTGCCATATTGGACATCGACATGCCTGGGTTAAATGGAATTCAAATCTTGAAATGGTTGTATCAAAATGAAAACCTAATCACAAAACCCATTGTACTAACCATGCATAATGACGAGCAAATTTTCAATGAAGCCTTTGACCAGGGTGTTCTGGCATATTTGGTTAAGGATAACTCTATTGAGGAGATTGTATTTGCCATAAAAGAGGTGTTGGATGGCAAAACCTATGTGAGTCCAGTCTTGGAAGAGCATATGAAAAATCGAAATGATTATAAGAAAAAATCACAAGAACTACATGAAGCGATTACTCAGTTGACACAAACCGAGATCAAAACGCTAAAGCTGGTGGCGCAAAACAAATCGAGTAAAGAAATCTCTGAATTACTTTTTGTTACCAAGAAATCAATTGAGAATTATCGCTCCAGAATTTGTAAGAAATTACACCTTTCCGGAGAGAGTAATGCACTTTTGAAGTGGACGAACGAAAACCGTTCTTTAATCGATAAACTGTAAAAAAAACCCGACCAAATCTATTTGAGGGGGCAACCCCTCTAAAAATAATCTCATCTAAGTTTATATTTGCCATAGGTTTTAAATTTTTCATAGTTAACAGTGATTTTCATAGCACGGTGATATTAAGGGATAGTGGCGATTATCCCTTAATTTCGTTTAGGACCTTTCGTTTTTAAAGCAAACTTTCAAAATACGGATAAGCCAATCGCATTCGCGAACCATACCAGGAGAACATTTCACCATCGACCAATTTCACTTTTGAATTGGGGTATTTTTTCTTAAAAAGGCGCATATCTTCCTCTTTGAATGGATAAGGTTCGGTGGACAAGAAAATATAATCTGGGATTTCTTTTAACTCGGTAACTTCTGGGTATCGTTCTCCCATTTTTCGTCCCAAGTTTTCAAAACCTGCCTCCTGAATCATGGAATCAATGAATGTGGATGAACCTACAACCATGTCGGGATTTTTCCAGATGAAATAAAGACAGGATCTTTTAGGATAGGAGATTTTCTTGAATTTTGAGCGCTCTTTTTCAATTTGATTGATGAGCTTTTCTACTTTTTTGGACACTTGAAGAATCTCACCTAAATCTCTCATCATTTTGAATGATTCTTCTACCGTATTGATATCAGATAAATAAACCGGGAATTCTTTTCTGAGTTCTTCAATCTGATTTTTCGTATTCTCTTCTTTGTTCCCAATAATCAAGTCGGGCTTCAATGATCGTATTCTTTCAATATTGAGGTTCTTCGTACCACCGACATGTCCCACTTCATGGATTAATCCATTTGGGTGAACACAAAACTTGGTTACACCAACAAGGAGAGATTTTAAACCCAGATCAACTAGAAATTCCGTTTGTGAAGGGACAATTGAAATGATCTTTCCGACCTTTCCAACTTCCAATTCATAACCGGTTTGATCTTGAATACGCAAATTATTTGATCACTGAAATGATGTCGAACCTTGTAATGATGTGGTATTTACCTTCATCCAATTTTACCATAACAGCTTGGTTTTTCTCATTGAACAATTTGGTCACCTCCTCTAGTTTCGCATTTTTCTCAACAATAGGGAATGGTTTATTCATAACTTCACCAATAGACTTATTCTTGGATTTTTCATCTTCCAAAAGAGCGTCGAAAAGGTCTCTTTCTGTAACGGACCCAACAAATTCTCCATCTTTAGTTACGGGAATTTGGGCGATATCATAATCTTTCATTTTAGCAACCGCATGTGAAACTAGTTCCTCTGTTCCTAAAGTAATCAGACTAAGATCTTTATGTTTTTCGATTAAATCTTCTGCAGTTTCTTTTTCTTCATCCAAGAAGCCTCTTTCTCTCATCCAATCATCGTTAAACATCTTTCCTACATATCGTGACCCGTGATCGTGGAAAAGAACCACAACAACATCATCAGGACCTAATTCGTCTTTTAATTGCAGGATTCCTTTGATTGCCGATCCAGCTGAGTTTCCAACAAAAATTCCTTCTTCTTTTGCCAGCTTTCTTTGCCAAACAGCCGCATCTTTATCAGTCACCTTTTCAAACTTATCAATCACGTCGAAATCCACATTCTTTGGAAGAATATCTTCACCAATTCCTTCAGTGATGTATGGATAGATCTCATTTTCATCGAAAATGCCTGTTTCGTGGTATTTTTTGAAAACAGAACCATAAGTATCAATTCCCCATATTTTAATATTTGGGTTTTGTTCTTTCAGATACTTACCAACTCCGGAAACAGTTCCACCTGTGCCAACACCCACAACAAAATGCGTGATTTTCCCTTCTGTTTGTTCCCAAATCTCAGGACCTGTAGTTAAGTAATGCGCTTTCGCATTGGATGGATTATCGTATTGATTTACATACCATGAATTTGGCACTTCCGTTGCTAATCTCTTCGAGACCGAATAATAGGATCTTGGATCTTCAGGAGCCACATTCGTCGGACAAACATGCACTTCCGCACCTACCGCTCTCAAAATGTCCATCTTTTCTTTGGATTGCTTGTCGCTTAAAACACAGATCAATTTGTATCCTTTTACGATGGCAACCAAAGCTAATCCCATTCCGGTATTCCCTGAAGTTCCTTCAATAATGGTTCCTCCTGGCTTCAATCTACCGTCAGCTTCTGCATCTTCAATCATTTGCAAAGCCATTCGATCTTTAACGGAGTTTCCTGGATTTGTAGTTTCAACTTTAGCTAAAATCGTGGCATCAATTCCCTCCACTATTTTATTCAATTTTACTAAGGGCGTATCACCGATTGTTTCCAGAACATTATTGTAGTACTTCATAATGAGATTTAATTTGCTGCAAAAATAATGGAATCTATTGGAATGAGTTCAAAGAAGTCAAGTTTTAAACGAAAGAAACCCTGACAAGTCATACCTGTCAGGGTTCAAAATTGAATCTAGTCGATTATTTACTGCTTCACCATTTTCTTTGTAGCGATAACTTGGCCATCTGCAATTAGGGTGTAAGAATAAAGACCCCGACTTAAGTCAGATCCATAAACATTTAATTGTCCATGACCTCTCGTTTCTATTTTCACTTCTTTAATCACGACTCCTTTTGAATCATAAAACATAATTACTGCTTCTCCTACTGTCTCAGGAATGGAATAAGTAATTACTGTTTGCTCGGCAAATGGATTTGGAACATTTTGATTTAAGACAATGTTCTCTCCATTCTCCAATTCCACATTGATAATCGATCTAAGTTGCTCTTGAACACCCTGATCATTCTGTTGAATCATAGATTGATTCATCTGACAAAGCATTGGAAGAATATTACTCAAACAGTTTTCCAAATTAGAAAGTCTGTTATTCATATTATTTACAACATTATTCAATGAGTCAACTACCGTACTTAGGGAATCAATTGTTGTTTCCTGTCCTGAATTAATTGAATCCAATTCTTTCACTCCGCTTATTAACACTGGAATCAATTGTTGGTATTCCAATCCTTTAAATGAGATAGATTGATGAATTACATTACCCAAACTATCATAAGTCTCCGGATGATTTGTTTCTGTGACCAAGTCTGGTAAAATATTCTCTACATCTTGTGCAATTAAACCATATTGCAATCCATTAGAAAGATTCATGGAAGGATAAGCAGCATGGTCATACTCAAATGTCTTTGGTTCTAATTGATTTATTATATCTAATCCACCTTGATAGTCCTGAATATTTGTTTTTAAATTTTCATCAGAAGGACCAAAAGACCCAGTGATTAATACATCGCCATCAAAGTAGGCTGCCAAATTATTGTTCGTTTGGGGGTTTCCAGTAACACTTCCGTCAGCCGTTGCGAAAACACCAATATTCGTAAATGCTCCATTCTGAGCTTCGAAATAACCAGCGATGTTGTTCTGCGCATTTGTACCATTTGCTCTTGCAATAACACCTAAACCAGTTCCTACTGCATCCGTAGTTTCGTCATGAAAATAGCCTGCAGCACTAATGGGACCTAAGTAGTTTCTTCTTGTTTGATAAACATGTAATTTAGAAAAAGTTGGAGTATAACATGGTAATCCAACAGCAACATTTGACACTTGCTGTCTTTGTCCCTCAAAATAATAATTATAATCCGCTAATGGAATCTCATAACTATCAGTTAATGGGTTTGTAATTGTATCTGAACAAAAGTGACCAATCCCTCCTCCTGGAGGCACAGAAGTCCAATAAACTCTGTTATGATCGGTAGAGTCAATGACAAGGTATTGGCTTAATGTATCATTTTGCATTAAACCTCTTATTCTCAGGTCTCCATCAATATCCAGCTTTGCATCTATGACATCTGCGGCTGCAGTATTTGGTCCATTTGCAGCAAAATTTCCAATACCTACCATTCCATAATCGTTGTAAGTGTATGTTGCTCCATTCCGCGGATCCATCCTCATAATTTCCAGTCCTTCATTAGATGTTGATATAGAGTCTCCATTTCCAAACAAGGATGATGTTGTAGAAGTAAATATAAACCTTAAGAAATCTGGACCATCTCCACCAGTTGTTGGCTGATTATCTCCCCAATTAATAATGGCATCCATTCTGTCCTGACCCTCATCTTTTAAACCTACATACATATTATCAGAACCCATTGCAGTGAAAGTTCCAACGTCCATCCAATCTCTCCAACCATCTGCTGTAGTTCCATAAAGGCTTGAAGAGATATCGTATCCTAAATGCAATAAACTCATGGGACGCTCAATTGGGTTTTGTCCATTATGACTAATTCCAACTCTGGTGAAATTTCCATTTCCGGGGTTTATTCCAATGTACTGCCCTTGAGTATTAAGGAAGTTTGTGGTTGTTATACGCATTCTTTCACCTGCATTTGTTCCACCTGAATTGTTGTTCCAATCTGTCTGAAACACCAATGGAGTAAATTCCTGCCATCGAATTAATCCAGGGCGATTGTTTCCACCTTGAAATCCGATTCGGAAACCATCATTTGCAGTCTGTTCAGTTTCTAATTGATTTGTGATTTGCATCCAAGTTGCCTTCCTTCGATCTCTACTCATATGAAATAAGGAAGCAGGTCTTACTGTATTTGCATTAATTGTTGGGTCACCAAAAGTTGGTCCTAAACCAAAATTTCCATCTCCAGTAAAACGAGCAATATGTTGCCCATCAAGATCTGTAGGATCCGTTAGGTTATTTGAGTAACTGGTATTTCCATTACCCCCAGATGTAAATCTAAAAACCATGTCATCTGGACCTGGAAATGTTGTACCTGAATTATCGCTCCATGTTAGGGTCATCTCCGTTTTATCTTGACCTCGAAGTGTTTGTCTGATACCAAAATACATCAAATCATTTCCACCGGTAAATGTAATTCCAGTTTTCATCCATGGGCGATATCCAAACTCTTGAACAAACCCACCGCCAAAGGTAGATTGTGGTCCATTCAAATGAAGTAAAGAAAAAGCACCTTTGCTGTTATACAAAGAAGGGTTTCCTTGTTGTGTTGCATTATCCTGGCCCAGAAGTAAGTATCCTGAAGTATTCACGCCATCACCAAATCCATAGCCTTCGATTTGATATTGACTTCCAGCATTAAATGTTTCGTTTAGTTTCAATCTGTTGAAACCAAATGTTCTTGTAAAAAGTGGAAAATTGTTATTGAATCCTAAAAACCTATTTTGCAATCCTGGATTCTGGTTATTATTAGCTGTTGTACTTTGACCAACTGCATGCTGGTTAAAAAATCCACCAATTAAAATTAATGGAAGCAAAAATTTATTTTTCATAATAATAAAGTATCTACTTTATTACATGTACAAATCCTTTGAACACTTTATCTTCAACATTTACAATGTAAAAGTAGTTTCCATCAGCAACTTCCTTTCCGTCAAATGTACCATCCCAGTAGTCGGTGAAATTATCAGATTCAAATACCAATTGTCCCCAACGATTGTATATTTGGATTAATCTATATTCAAAATCTAAGACAAACCGATCATTAACGCCATCATTATTGGGGGTAATTACATTCGGAATTTTATATTCTTGTTCTTCACAAGGAGTTTCACCTAAATAAACATTATCAATGTAATAATATGCTCCTTCACCGCCTATTGTGTTTGACAAGGTTTGTAATACATTAGTCTGCGAATCATTATAGAAATTACCTAATACGAGGTATTTTTCCCCTCCTGAAGCAATAAATTCACCGCTTATTTTTTTCCAAGCTTTGCTTTCTGAAATGATCGAACTATAATTTCCAACGACTGGACTCAATAAAAGTGTTTGATTATTATTTTGAACAATAGTAGAAGACAAAGAAATACCAATGTTGTTTGAAATATAATCACAGCTGTCCGTAGCCGAAACATATAAGCACCAATAATATGTTTTTCCAATTTCTAACTCTTCTAATAATTCAACTTCATAATATTCTCTATAATTAACCTCAGAGGTGAAAATCGTAATCAAGCCAATATATCCATTGCCTTCTTGGGCATTTTGATAGCCAACATCATTAACGGGCACACCCGCACCTGTTAGAGAACAAACGTTATAATAATCCGGAGATGCTTGAGTCGGATTAAACCAAGATGCTACAGCATTAGGTTGAGCCATGCTGCTCGGACAATAAACTGTATCCTCAAAACTTGGATTTGGCACTAAATTCTGCCCAAATAGAAAAGAGGTATTTAAGAAAATTATAAAAATAAAGGACTTGTAATCACGCCCTTGCGTGACCTGAATTATTCTTCTATTTTGAATAAAATTCAGCAAGTAATAAAATGGTTATTAATAAATTGATTAAATGTTTATCGTCTATACTTATAGACGATAAATTAAAAAATAAGTTTGATTGTGATCAGTCTATTGGCACCTCCTTTCTTTTGGATGCCATACCTGTATTACCCCCCCCCTATTGGGAAAGCGCAATTTTCATCAAACTGATCATAGTTTAGTTGATAAGATGACTGAAAATAGATTTTGTCCTTTTGTTTTGGACAATAGGTTGTAAATGGCATTAGTTTGTAATTAGTTGTACCCAAATATATCACAGGTAGTAAAAATATTTTGAGGGGTAAACCCCTCAAAACCAACCACAAGACCAAGATTAAAATTTGAAAAAATGAAAAGGTTAATTTCCAATTAAAAAACCGTGAAAGTTCATCTTAATTCGTTTGGGATAACGATCAAGGAGCTTTATTTGAAACAAATAAAAAAGAGAGGCGTCCAAACCTCTCTTCTCTGCTAATGAAAAAAACTACTTATCTGCTTAAAAATTAAGCAGCTAAACAATCACTACTTGCTCTAATTTAGAAAAAAAAAGCGATTGTTACAATAAAGATGGGAATTTATCGACGTATTCCACAATTTCTTCCACTAAAGATTCTAGGGAATATACAGGTCTAACATAGAAATGTTAAAAAACCCTATAAAGATTAGTTTTTCCGGATCAAATTCTCTAAATTAGAAGGAAAGGAAATCACTTCTTAGTTAAATCGAATAATAACCCATAAAATCAATTCATATGAAAATTGATATTCAAACTTTACACTTCACGGCATGGGAACCGTTGAAGGAATTTGTCCACAATCATGTTAGTAAATTAGATCACTATTGGGATCAAATTGACATGGCTGAAGTGACATTAAAAACAGAAAAAGATACTGCTGATTACGAGAACAAAATTGTCGAAATCAGACTTCACGTTCCAGGGAATGATCTATTTGCACAAGACAAAAGTGGCACATTTGAAGCCGCAGTAGATAGTGTTTGCCAAAAACTGAAGAAACAGATCATCAAAACGAAGGATAAAATGTACGCACATTAAACCCTATCTAGTTAATATTTGAATGGCAGGACTTTCCTGCCATTTTTTTTTGATAAATTTCGGGACCAAATGATACGAATTACATTCATACTCTGTTTCCTTTTCAATTTCCTTGATGCTAAAAGTCAAGTTATTGAACCTGGGTTTGATGCTCAAGAAGCCCTGATGATTCTGAATATTTCTGCACATCAGTTTGATTCTTCTAAATGGAAAAACCATAAAGAACTCCCTGCCCTTCCTCAAAATTTCAAATTGGCTTATCGGTCAGGAGATATTGGGATGGACAATCAGTGGGATTTATTTGCTAATGAAGATACGGTGGTCATTAGTATTCGAGGAACTGTTGGATCCACTTATTCCTGGTTGGAGAATTTACACGCAGCCATGATTCCTGCCGAAGGAAGTATTCGCATGATGGACTCCACTCTTTTCAAGTACAAATTAGCCGATCACAAGCAAGCTTATGTTCATGTGGGTTGGACATACGGACTTGGAGCAATGGCAAATGGAATAGTTAGAAAAATCAATGAATACTACAATAAAGGCTATCGGAACTTCTATTTGGTTGGCTTCAGTCAGGGAGCTGCCATCGTTCAGTTATTAAATTCTTATTTATACTATTTACCAGAAACTAAAATTCCACAAGCCATTCGATTTAAAACTTTTGCCTTCGCAAGTCCAAAACCTGGTAATTCTTTTTATTCAAATGATTACAGTTATATCAACAGAGGCGGCTGGGAATTTCGCATCATTAATTCGGAAGATTGGGTTCCGCGAATGCCTTTTGCAGTTCAAAGAATTGAAGACATGCCTGAGGTGAGTCCTTTTACTGAAATTGATCGGGTTTTTAAATCTCTCAAGCCCATCCAAAGAA
>JAUICI010000270.1 GCA_030427935.1 Bacteroidia bacterium
ACATTAATTATAAAGTCAATCGATCATTACATTCGTTTACCTATAAAAACTCCAAGGGTATAAACACAGACTTATTTAGAAATGCTCAGTGGCAGGAAACTAACATAGAAAAAATTGAACACGAAGGAAAATCATTAACTGTTTTCATTTCTGAATACGTCGAAGGACAAATGTTGACGAATTTCCTTAAAGGCTACAGAGGAAAAAGGCTGCCAATCTATCAAGGACTACATCTATTATATGCCTTAACTTTGAGTATCGAATCCATTCACGCTGCAGGAGAATACCATGGAGATTTACATGCAGGAAATGTCATCATCCGACATGCAAACTACAAATTTGACATTATTCTATTGGACCTATTTCACTTTGGTAAATCAAGCAAAGTCAATTTACAAAATGACATTATCGAAATAATTAAAATATTCTATGATGTTATCGGTGGTCAAAAAATGTATGCAAAGCATCCTCGCTTTGTCAAAAGCATTTGTTGTGGTTTGAAACGCACTTTAATTCTGAAAAAATTCAGAACTGCCAGTCAATTGAGGAAATATCTAGAATCAAATGATTGGGTCTGAACCCACAAGCTCCTTATAAAGTAATCAATACTCGATATCCAGCTCATAAGAATAAAGTAATCCTTCCAACTGAGATGCAGAAAATTTAGCTTTTTTGAGTTTATTATATTCAGGAGCAATGGCGAAGTTTCGCGCTTCTCTAAAATCTGCTTTCTCTAGGTTGGTGCTTGAAAATACTGCGCCCACCAATTCTGAATTTGTAAAAACAGAAGCGGACAAGTCTGCTTCTGTAAAGTCTACCTCCTTAAGAGAGCAATTTATGAAATGTGTTCCTTTTAGTTTTCTGCCAAAAAAATCACTGTAGTCAAGTATGCAATTACTAAAACTGCACGAAAACATAAACTTATGACATCGGGTAAAATCAATACCGAGAATTTTACATCCCTTGAAAATTGAATTTCTAAAACCAACCCCTTCTATTTCTGTCATTGAAAAATTGCATTCTTCAAAAATGCAATCTTCGAAAATACTCCCTCTCAAATCAGTTTTCGTAAAATCACAAGCACGAAATTTACAGTTAATGAACTCTCGATCTAATAATATTTTCTCCGAATAATCATGGTGGTCAAATTCCTCCTCTTCGCGTGTGATTACTTTATCTCTCATACTTTAAATTCTTATTCTGATCCATATTACATAATAGTGTATGTTGCTTTAGTTGAGCGATTTACGTTTATCATCTAAGCTAGCTTTTTTACATTAAAAAAGCATCCAACACTTAATATCATTTGAATTACTTAGATTCTACTCTGATAGGTGTGCAGTTCATAATACCTTCCTTCCGTTGCCAATAATTCATCGTGTGTTCCACGTTCACAAATTTCACCATTTTCAATCACTAAAATCTGATCCGCTTGGCGGATGGTACTCAATCTATGGGCTATAACAAATGTTGTTCTATTCTTCATTAGCTCGTTCAAACTTTTCTGAATATATGTCTCACTTTCAGTATCTAGATTAGAGGTTGCCTCATCTAAAATGATAATTTTCGGATTGGCTAAAATCGCTCTTGATATAGAAATTCTCTGCCGCTGACCTCCTGATAATTTCACCCCTCTTTCACCAATCACAGTTTCCAATCCATCTTCAAATCGATCTGTGAATTCATTTACATATGCGCCTTTTACTGCTTGTTGTAATTCGGCTTCCGTGGCATCTGGTCTCGGAAAGAGTATATTTTCTCAAATGGTTCCTTCGAAAAGAAAGTCATCTTGCAATACCACCGCGAGGTGTTTTCTGTAACTACTCAGATTCACCGTCGATAAATCAACTGAATCGATGGTTACTTTACCCACTTCAGGGTTTAAAAAGGTTGCGACTATACCAGCAATGGTAGACTTCCCAGATCCCGATGATCCAACCAAAGCAGTCACACTACCCGACTTAGCTTTAAAAGAAATATTGTGCAATACTTCTTTGCTTTCCTCATAACTAAAAGAAACATCGTGAAATTCTATATCTCCATTTATCTCTTTTAAAAATTCCGTTCGTATACTTGGGTCATCTTCTTCTGGCATATTCATCAACTCTTGTGTCCGATCCAAACCGGCCATTGCATCTGTCAATTGACTTCCAATATTTCCCATTTGAACAATTGGTGCAATCATGAACCCAAGTAACAAAGTAAACGAAAGGAACTCACCCATCGACATCGTTCCTCCCATCATAAAGTAACCACCGATACCCATAATTCCTGTAGAAGCCAATCCAATTAAAAATATAGAGGCACTTCCAATAACGGCAGTGGCGGTTAAACTCTTTTTCACATTTTCATACAAACGAGTTACACCTTTCTCAAAGCTCGCCGTTTCTTGTTTTTCTGCATTAAAGGCTTTGATCACTCTAACACCTCCTAAAGTCTCCGTTAAGCTACCTTGAACCTCCGCATTTATTTTTCCGCGATCTCTAAATATGGGTCTCACATAGCCGAATGCCTTCAACATTACAATGGCAAATAGAAGTATGGGAACCAAAACCGACAAAGTCATAATCGGACTAATTTGCACCAGCAAAACTATTGATGCAATAGAAGTTAGCGTTCCTCCAATTAATTGAACAAATCCTGTTCCAACAAGATTTCGAACACCTTCAACATCTGTCATTACTCTTGAAACCAATGCGCCCGATTTATGATTATCGAAAAAACCAATTGGCAACTTCATAAGTTTACTTTGTACTTGAACG
>JAUICI010000271.1 GCA_030427935.1 Bacteroidia bacterium
GGAGAATTAAACAAAACTACGAGAGTTGCACTTCGACTCAACCCAAATGTGGACCCAGAGACCCACAAATACATCTCTACCGGATTATCCTACAATAAATTTGGATTTTCTCAAGGAGAATTGGAGAAGTTCTTCAATAATAAAGGGCGTTTCAGAAATATTGAAGTGGTTGGAATTCACTTTCACATTGGTTCTCAAATACGGACCGATCGTCCATTTATCAACTTATGCAAAGCGGTAAATTTCTATTTGAATTTATTTGAAGAAAAAGGCATCCATATCGAGAACATCAACTTAGGTGGTGGCTTGGGAATCAATTATGAAGACCCGGATCGCGAGCCAATTCCTGATTTTGCGAACTTCTTTCAAATCATTCATGATAATTTAGACTATTCAGAAGATCAAACCATTCATTTTGAGCTGGGAAGATCGATCGTTGGTCAGTGCGGCAACCTCCTAACCAGAGTACTTTACAGAAAAGAAAATGGAGAGCGTAATTTCCTTATTGTTGATGCCGGAATGAATAATTTATTGCGACCAGCATTGTACAATTCATTTCATAAAATTGAACGATTGGAAACTTCTGGCAAAGGAAGTACACAAAAATTCGATATCGTGGGACCAATCTGCGAAACAAGTGACTGTTTTGGTACAGAAGTAGAGTTGGAAGATTCCAAAAGAGGCGATTTACTTTCAATCCGTTCTTCTGGGGCTTATGGGCAGAGCATGGAGCTAAATTATAATTTAAGAGATCGTGCTCACGTTTATTTTATTGGATAAAAAGAAAGGTGACTCTCTCAATGTTTGGCTGGTATTGATGGGAATCACCTAGTTTTAGTTGTTAGTTGAAAAAGGTAAGTTAGGTTTAAGAAATCGATTTTTTTAGGTTGTCTTTTTAAGTGTATTGGGGATGGTCAAACAAGTTGTAATTGCAGACGAGGTTTAGGGGGCTTAATATTTTTGAGTTTTAAATTGTTCCACTTCTATTTTCGTTTTGATCATAACGAGTTGCGTAATATTGCTCCTTTTCAATTTATCTACAGACAAATCTGACTTGTGTCTGATGATAAAATCGATTAGATCATTTTTACTTAGCTCAACTCCCATTTTCAAGATGAATTTTTAATTGAGCGCAATTTAGTTCAACATTAAGCCCAACAGAAAAAAAAGTGACAAACGACAAAAATTTGATGTTCAACGACGATTTTCGCCTAAAATAAACCCTGTAAACCCCACCAATTATTGATTTATTTTCTATTTTGTGCATTAGAAACTCACAGGTACTGCGACATGCACAAAGCTCAAATTTCGGATGAACTTCTGAATCAAATGAGGATGAAAACGGATCCGGAAGCGGAAGCCTTAATCCGAGGAATCATTCAAGAAAAGGATTTCACTGAATTAAAAAAATTGTTTCAGAAGTTATCTTATAATTCCGACTCAGATATTTCTAAAAACCTCCCCGAATCAATCAATCAGTATTTTCAAAATGAGCAGAGTTTACCAGAATGGGCCGACCCTGAAAAGATCAAACTTGCCCAAGAGGTCTTTCTCAAATATGGCCCTGAAATCGCTATCACACTATGCTTTAAGTCTCTCCCTTTATGCTATACAAGTAAAAGTGGAGCTCATATACTAGCCTTAAGCGGTCGAATGACTGCTCAACCTGACGGCAACACGGAAAAGCTTCAAAGAAGACTACTGGAAACTGCTCAAATGGTAATCAATGTAATGGCTCCGGGAGGATTATCGGCAATGGGAGATGGAATCATAACCGTTAAGAAAGTCCGATTATACCATGCCGCTATTCGTGTGTATATTGAACAGTCTCAGCATGTAAATTGGGACGTAAGCGATTACGGAAAACCGATCAATCAAGAAGAGTTAATAGGTACACAATTGGCATTTTCAGCTTTGATTATTGAAGGATTGGAACAATTTAAAATTCAACTTACAGCAGAAGAAAAAGATGCTTATATGCATTGTTGGAATATTGTTGGACACTTTGTTGGCGTAGATCCTCAATTGATGCCGAATACTTATGAAGAAGGATTTGAATTAGGCTTAAGAATTCTAAAAAGAAATTGTCAAAAATCTGAAGACGGCATCTTGCTGACGCATTCACTTTTAGAATTTGGGGAAAACTTTATTCCAGGAAAGCTTTTTGATGGTCTCCCACTCTATTTCACCAACCTGTTTCTTCCGAGTATTTCAAAAAAACTGGAAATCGACCTCAACGAAGTTCTGGATGTTCAAAAGAAATATCCCTTTTTGCTTAAAATGATGATTGGAATTTACTGGTTTTTTGAAAAAGCTTTTGGTTTCAACAATTTCATACTTGGATTATTCCCGAAACTCAACCTACGAATTTTACAAGGCATGATTCGGATGCATTCAAATATAAACGATGTGCCTTTTTCGATCCCTGATTCCTTAAAATCTAATTGGAAATTAAAATAAGATGGGCGAATTAAGTTATTGGATCAATATTGATAAATATACCGCTGCAGAGCTTATCTGGAATGGTGTTGGCTGTCTTTTCTGGGTTGTTACTTATGCCGTATTAGTCTGGATCATTATCAAAAGAAAAATCGTAGAAATGCCTTTTTTCATTGCAGCTGGAAATTTGGCTTGGGAATTTGTTTGGAGTTTTTTCTACCATCCGGATACTGGCGAATTGTATTCTTTAAGTTATCAAGGCGCCTTTTTATTGGATTGTTTTATCTTTTATCATGCCTATAAATACGGTGAC
>JAUICI010000090.1 GCA_030427935.1 Bacteroidia bacterium
CAGTTTCCCTCATTCGCAATATCTTCTTGAATCAAAGCCTCCACATCGATAGCTTCTCCTTCAAATGTAGGTACCACATCATAATCGATGGTCTCAAGAGCAAATGATTTTGGTAATTGATCAAAAGAAATTTGCGCGGTTGAATGAAACAGAACAAAACTGAATAGTAAAGAAAAATATACTCTAATCATCATACCTACAAATATAAACGAATGAAATCAGCATTTCGTTGAAAAGCTTATTTTTGCCTAAAAATTATATATATGTCTAAAGTAGAGATTAAAACGAATAAAGGAACCATGATCGTTGAGATGTACGACAAGGAGACTCCAAACACAGTAGCAAACTTTGTAAAATTGGCTAAAGATGGGTTTTACAATGGATTGACCTGGCACCGAGTGATTCCAGACTTCGTAATTCAAGGCGGATGTCCAGACGGAACAGGCGCTGGAGGACCAGGATACACAATTGATTGCGAAACAAGTGGAGATAAACAATACCACGATAGAGGCGTTTTGTCCATGGCACATGCAGGTCCAAATACCGGAGGATCACAATTCTTTATTTGTCATTCAAGAACAAACACTTCACACCTAGATGGTGGACACACTTGTTTTGGAAAAGTAGTTGAAGGTGTTGATGTAGTAGATGACATCCGAGAAGGTGACAGCATTGAATCGATTACCGTTCTTGGTGAGTAAATCACTGATCATATTTAGCATTTTATTCGTCTGTTCCCCGGTATTTTCGGGGAATAGATTTTTCAGGGTCCTTTTTAATGAAGACGCCAATCACAAAGCCACAATCATTTGGGATCAATATCAATGTGGTGGTGTTCACCTATATTTAGACAGTGTAGACCACGGTCAAGATATAGACAAGTATCCTCATGTTTTCTCCAAATTCAAGAAGAAAAAGCATAAAGGATTATTGAACTATTCCCTGGAGCTCGATAGTTTAAAAGCCGGAACCATCTATTATTTCATTGTTAAAGATGATGAAGGTTTATCCAGAAGATTTTATTTCGAAACGACTCCCAAGGAGCCGGACTCCAAATTACTTCTCATTGCTGGCGGTGATTCTCGAACCCAAAGAAAACAAAGACAAGAGGCCAATTTACTGGTCTCCAAATTAAAGCCCCATGCTATATTATTTGCCGGAGATTTTACAGCATCAGATATTCCACATCAATGGGAAATGTGGTTTGAAGACTGGGAACTCACCATTGGAAAAGACGGGCGCATTACACCTCTAGTTGTTGCCAGAGGAAATCACGAACACTCGAATGGTGTGATGCAAAAACTCTTTAATGTGCCAAATTCCAAAGTGGCCTTCAATGTTGAAATGGGAGACCACCTTCTAAATGTCATTGCATTGAACACAGAATCGAAAAAGAAGTCGCAAACAAAGTTTTTGTCAAGAACTTTAAATGACCACGAATGCTACGATTGGCAAATTCCCATGTACCATAGACCGGTAAGACCGCATGTGGATTACAAACCCGAGGGAGTAGATCAATACAATTATTGGGTGCCACAATTCGAGAAATCTAAAAATACCAAATTGGTTATTGAATCAGATGCGCATACCTGCAAAAGAACCTGGCCTATACTCAAATGTGATAAACAAGCTGATGGCAATTGTGCCGAAGGATTCGTTAGAGATGATGCAAAAGGAATTGTCTATATCGGCGAAGGTTGTTGGGGAGCTCCTGCTCGTTGGCCTAATGATCCAAAACCATGGACCCGAGATAAAGAGCAAGTTTACAGTTTTAAATATATCTTTGTCGCACCGAATAAAATTGAAGTCAGAACCGTACTCTACATGCTTAGTAATGAGGTAAAAGAAGTCGATCCCGAAAATCGCTTTCAACTACCAGAAAATCTCAAGTTTTGGACCCCTGAAAATGGGCCTTTAATTGAAATAAAAAAATAGCTTAATTTTATTTCGATTTTTTAGAGTATTCAATTTATTTTTCGTAATATTGCACCCTCGTTTTCGGGAAGTAAACAAATTTTTAGAAGAAATGGACTTTGTAAAAGAATTATCGAAAGAGTTAGTAGAAGTGAAGGATTGGCCGGAATTTTCTGCTGGTGACAATATAACTGTAACTTATAAGATTAAGGAGGGAGACAAGGAGAGACTTCAGAGTTTTCAAGGTGTAGTAATTCAAAGAAAAGGGTCTGGAGTTACAGAAACTTTTACTATTAGAAAGATCTCTAACAACGTTGGTGTTGAAAGAATTTTCCCAATTGCTTCGCCATTTATTGAAGAAATTAAGATCAATAAGCACGGTTCTGTAAGAAGAGCTAGAATTTTCTACTTCAGAGAGAGAAGAGGAAAATCTGCTAGAATTAAAGAAAAGAAAAGATTCGCGAACTAATACAGGCGAAAATCTAGATATTGAAAAGGAGGTCGGTTCGACTTCCTTTTTTTTGTTTATAACTCTTGGTTTTTTTGAATAAAAAGAGGATTCAATATTCAAAAATCTATTAATTTTATATTTTAATTCATCTGAATGGTAACAGATAAATTACAGGAAACTGTTAAAAACATATTTTCTGCTTATCTGGAGAATAACGGTCACAGAAAAACTCCAGAAAGATTTGCGATACTCGAGGAGATTTACAATTACGATGGTCATTTCGATATAGAATCTCTGTACATCCTAATGAAAAATCAAAATTACCGTGTTTCAAGAGCAACTTTGTACAATACCATTGAATTGCTGCTTGCCTGTAATTTGGTTGTCAAACATCAGTTTGGAAAAAACATCGCTCAATTTGAAAAAGCACATGGTTCGAGACAACACGACCATATCGTCATCACAGAAACTGGCGAGGTTATTGAGTTTTGCGATCCTAGAATAGAAAATATCAAATCCATGGTAGAAGAAGTGTTTGGCGTAAAGGTTTTGCACCACTCGCTTTATTTTTATGCTGAAAAAGTCAAGGATAAAGAGAAATCCAAATGAATTTCACAATCAGAAAAGACATAGAAGGTGACTTGATAATTTTCATGGTCGCAGGAAAAATTCTTTCTCAGGAGGAAGTGGAAGACATGGATGCTCAACTCTACGATGCGATTGACAACTCAGAAAACAAACCCAAGATCATTCTTGACATGAAGGATCTTAACCATACGAATAGCACCGGTTTGAATCATTTTATCCGATACTTCACTAAATGTAGAAATAAAGGTGGAGAATTGGTCATGATCCATATCGGACCAGGAATAAAGAAATTATTAGAAATCACAAAACTAATTGATGTGTTTACCGTCGCTGAATCCAAAGAGGAAGCGATTGAAATACTAAATGATCTATAAAAAATGAAAGTAGACGTTTTACTAGGATTACAATGGGGAGATGAAGGAAAAGGAAAGATTGTTGACGTCCTTACCCCAAACTACGATATCATTGCACGTTTCCAAGGAGGTCCAAATGCAGGACACACCTTAGAATTTGAAGGTACAAAGCATGTATTACACACCATTCCATCAGGAGTATTCAGAGAGGGAATCATGAATATTGTGGGTAATGGTGTAGTGATCGACCCATGCATCTTCAAAGAGGAAATCAGAAAACTAACTGATAAAAATATCGATATTTACAAAAACCTATTAATCTCGAAGAAAGCCCATTTGATTCTTCCAAGTCACCGACTATTAGACGCGGCATCAGAGCAAGCGAAAGGGAAAAATAAAATTGGTTCAACTTTGAAAGGTATTGGTCCAACTTACATGGACAAAACCGGAAGAAACGGATTGAGAGTTGGAGATATTCTAAGTCCAAACTTCAAAGAGAAATACGACAAGCTTGTGGAAAAGCACACCAATATTCTCAATCACTACGAAGACTTCGAATATGATTTGGCTTCTTTGGAAGGAGACTGGTTTGCTGCCATCGAAGATTTAAAGAAAATGGAGTTCATCGATAGCGAACATTATGTAAACAATGCGATGAAAGAAAACAAAAGAATCCTGGCTGAGGGAGCTCAAGGAACACTTTTGGATATCGATTTTGGAACGTATCCTTTCGTTACATCTTCCAATACCATTACGGCTGGAACTTGTACCGGACTTGGGGTGGCTCCGAATAAAATTGAAAATGTAATCGGAATCTTCAAGGCGTACTGTACTAGAGTTGGTTCTGGTCCCTTCCCTACTGAATTGCACGATGAAGACGGAGAATTGATCAGAAAAGAAGGAAATGAGTTTGGTGCAACTACAGGTCGACCAAGAAGATGTGGATGGATTGATCTTCCAGCTTTGAAATATGCGATTACAATCAATGGTGTAACTGAACTTTCAATGATGAAGGCTGATGTATTGGGTTGTTTTGAAACAATCAAAGTATGTACGCATTACGAAATCAATGGTGAAAGAATCGATTATTTCCCATTCGATATCAATGATGTTGAAATTACACCAATCTATGAAGAGGTTAAGGGATGGAATTGTGATTTAACTCAGTTGGATAGCTTACACGATGCTCCTTCTGAATTATTGAATTACATTTTATACTTAGAAGACAAATTAAACGTTCCTATTACGGTTGTTTCTGTTGGACCAGACAGAAAGCAAACCTTACACCGCAAAAGTTCGTTGAACTCTTAGAAGGTGACGGAATTGTTTCCACTGGAAGCTACATTAATTTGAAAAAAATATCGAACATATTAAGAAATGCGCTGTTTATCGGCGCATTTTTTTTAGTCGCAAATGGGTTTGGACAAAATCTCGACACCTTAAACACAGATAAGGTCGAATTCCTCGGTTCCCAATCTGTTCGAATGGATAGCAAACGAAATGCACAAGTTCTCGAAGGGGATGTTCGATTTCGGTACGACACCCTTCTATTTCGCTGTGACTCACTCATTATTTTTTCGGCGGAGGACAATTTTTTTGGCTATGGAAATGTACACGCCACCAATCAAAAGACCTTTAACCTGACAGCCGATTCCATGCATGTTTTTCAGGCTAAAAAGCTGGTGAATATCTATGGAAATGTCAGACTACAAGACAGTTCCTATATCATGACTTCGGATAGTCTCCATTACAATACAGAGGAAAAATATGCCTATTATTTAAACAAAGGAACCATTGTAAACATAGATAATAACGAGATTATCAATAGTCATCGGGGTTATTATTATCCAGACAGTCGTTCCTTTTTCTTTAAGGGTGATGTGGTGATTGAAAACCCCGACTATCTGGTAAAATCAGATACTTTGAATGTTCTTGGAGAACAGAGTACAGCTTTCTTCTATGGTCCGACCAAAATCTTCAAGGAAAAATCCTTTGTTTACTGTGAAAATGGGTTCTATAACACTGAAACCGAAATCGCCCAGTTTAAAGAAAATGCCATTATCATCCATGAAGGAACTGAGATTCGTGCAGATAGTATCTATTTCAACATGAAAGATGAGATTGCTAAAGGGTTTGACAATGTTTTGGTTATCGACACCGCTAACAAAAGTATCTTCCGGGGTGACTATTTATATTCAGATCAGAAAAAAGAATATGCTTTAATGACAGAAGATCCTTTAGTGATGCAGTATGATGAGAAGGATACCATGTATATCACAGCGGATACCATCATCACTTTTAAAGACAGCAATAACAATGCGATTATTCAAGGTTTCTTTCATGTAGCCTTTTTAAATAAAGACTTTCAAGGGAAATGCGACTCTCTATACTATGCAGAGTCAGATTCCTTACTTCGGATGTACAAAGAGCCGATTCTGTGGCAGGAAGACAATCAGATTACAGGAGACACCATTTTTGTTCGAACCTTTGACAATAAAGTGGACAAAATGGATATTTATTCGAATGCTTTCATCATCACCTTTATTGATAGCATTTTCTTCAATCAAGTTTATTCGAAAAACATGGAAGCCTTTTTTGTTGAAGGAGATCTGGATCGCGTCCACGCTATAGGTAATGGCATGACCATCTATTACCCTTTGGAAGAAGAGAAAAACGACAGTATGCGCATACGCACCATCAAAGGAATGAACCGCATTTTTTGTAAAGACATTTTACTCAGAATGAAAGAAAAGGAAATCAACAATATCACCTTTTACGATAAACCAGACGGTAAATATTACCCGGTGAATCAATTGAATGTGGATGAAATGCGATTGAGAGGTTTTAAATGGCGTGAAGCCGAGCGACCTACTAGTGTTGAAGACATTTATCAGAAAGCCAATCCGACCAAATTCGATATCAAATTGGAAGTTTTTGAAATCCTTACGGAGAAAGAAAAAGAGCAAAAAAAATCCTCCGCAAAAGCTGCAGAGGATGATTTACCTTTAATAATTTCGAAACCTTAGTAAAGCTGAGAAAGAATCTCATCTTCAGTATGTTTTTCGTCTAGTAATCTATTGATCTCTGTGAAATACTTTTCTACTTCCTCGGTACTAAATCCTAAAGCAATTCCGAATTTCTTCAACAAAGTAATTTCTGCATCAGCTAATTCACCATCAGCCTTGATCACTTCAATAAAGTTGATATATCTTACAATTCTCTCTTCCTTTCCAAAAGGAGGAAAAGTTGGGTAATTCTCTGGATTCTTCTTGATTTCAGCAATCTGCTCATCCGACAATCCGATTTTTGTCCCGATTGAATCCAACAAAGCTTCTTCATTCGCATCAATCGATCCATCAGCCTTTGCAAGCATCAATAAGTTTCTATAGTGTCCTTTATTATGTTTATGAACTCCTGATTCGTATAATTCTGAAATTGACATATTCTCTAATGTTTTATGACTTTCTAATTTCTGAGCGCAAAAATATATTTTTTTTGACTAATTGACTTAATCATTCTAGATAGTTTTAATAATTGAAACGATGGTAAACTCGAATTTTCAAACCTTCACTTTCCTAATTCACTCGTCTTGAGCATGTCGAGTAGGCCAAATTAGATGAAATCATATTGAATATCCGCCAAAAACAATCCTTCTGGTGGCATTGAAGTACCAGCTGCTCCCCTATTTTTTTTCTGAATAACCGCTTCAAATTCTTCCAAGGTCATTTTTCCCAATCCAACTTCCACTAGTGTTCCCACAACGGCTCGTACCATATTTCTTAAAAAACGGTCTGCCGTGATGGTAAATCTCAGTTGATGCGCGTTTATCTGTTCCCATTTGGCTTCACTTACTTTGCAGATGGTAGTTTTATTATCTGATCCGGTTTTACTGAATGATTCAAAATCAGAATACTTCATTAAGATCTCCCCTGCTTGATTCATTTTTTCCAGGTCTAATTTTGGCCTATACTCAGTTGAAAAACGTTTCAGAAACGGATTTTTCTGGGTGTGAATGAAATAGTGATAAGTCCTGGATGTCGCGTCAAATCTAGCATGACAATCATCCTCAACCTCAAGTATGTCGTGAATAGCTATTCCGGTAGGTAGCATTGTATTCATCTTGTATTTAAACTGATTCAGATTCTCGATAAACTCACCATCAAAGTGGGCAAAATAAGTTGATGCATGCACCCCCGTATCCGTTCTTCCACAACCTACAATATCGATTGGTTTATTCGAATTGAGTTTAGTCAAACAATTTTGAATTTCCTCTTGAACTGAAGGACCATTGGGTTGGATTTGCCAGCCGACATAATCCGTTCCGTCATAAGCAAGTTTTAAAAAATATCTAGGCATCTAAATCAGTGTAATTCGGGATTTCTTCAAAAAATTGGATTCCATTTTCATCCACCTGACAAGCAAAATGCTGCAATCCGTTCGACATAATCAGGTATTTCACTTGTAATTGGCTATTGTAAGCGGCAATTTGATGAAAAGTTTTCTCCGTGATTTCCACTTCCGGTGCTTTAAATTCGATTAGTAAAATTGGCTGACCTTCTTTATTATGAACCAGTGCATCAAAACGTTTCAATCTTTTATTGACTTTAATTGCTTTTTCAAGTGCGATTAATCCGCTCGGAAAAGCTTTCTCTTCAACTAAGTATTTCAAAAAATTCTGCCTCACCCACTCTTCTGGTGTGCAGACAATATGTTTCTTTCTGAACTCATCCCAAATGGTTATCCCAGCTTTTGAGCTCTCCATTCTAAACTGATATTCGGGCAAATTCAATTGTGTCAACAAAATCGGATTATTTCATACAAAATTAGCCAATATTACTAATTTTGAAAGCCCATGGAGCATACCAAGATCATAAGCGAAATAAAATCAGGCAAATTTGCACCCGTATACCTATTACACGGTGATGAAGCCTATTATATCGATTTGATCTCGAAAACAATTGAAGAACACGCACTTCAAGACCATGAAAAGGATTTTAATCAGTTTATTTTTTACGGAAAAGATGCAGACATCGAGCAAGTCATCGCCTCTGCAAAAGAATTTCCAATGATGGCCGAGAGAAAGCTCGTCGTTGTTCGTGAAGCTCAAGGATTACATGCTTCAACCTATGAAAAACTGGAGTTGTACTGTAAAAATGCTGTGGGAACAACGGTATTGGTTTTGGACTTCAAAGGGAAGAAAATCGCCAAGAACACCAAGTTCTACAAGGCCGCAGACAAAGCGGGAATCGTATTCGAATCCAAATCCATCCCAGATTATAAGATTCCGGGTTGGATCAAGGACTTCTGTGCCGGTAAAAACATGAAGATTGATGACAAGTCGACATTCTTGCTTTCAGAAAACCTGGGAACCGACTTGGGAAGAATCGTAAGCGAACTGGAAAAGTTAAAAGTTGTTTTGGATGATGGCCATACGATTACGCCCAATATCATCGAGGAAAACATCGGTATCTCGAAAGATTATAACTTTTTCGAACTGTCGAATGCTTTGGTAGAAAAGAATGCGGAAAAGGCTAGCAAGATTGTCTATTACTTCGAAAAGAATCCGAAAGCAGCTCCCTTGACTATCATCATTTCCAATATCTTCAATACGTTTGAGAAATTGCTTCGAATTCATTTTCTAAAAGATAAAAATCCAGGAAATGTTGCTTCCAAATTAAGAGTTCCTCCTTTTATCGCCAAGAAATATTTAAGCGCTGCTGCTTATTACAATAGAAGAAAATGCGCCCAAAACATTGAGATTTTAATCGAATTTGAGAAGAAATCCAAAGGTGTAGATGGAATAACCATGAAGCACGAGGAATTGAAAGAGATGATATTTCGATTGATGCATTAGGCTTAGATGAAAAATTAACAATTAAAAATTAAAAATGAACCTACTCATTCTTGCAGAGAAAGCTGTGATCTTTGCTTTGATCATTCTAATCGTAATCCTGATTTTTTGGAAACTCTCTAGAATTAGAAAAGAAAATAATCAGGGTTGGAAAATTGCAAAAGGAACTGAAGGTCATTATTTCTATTGTGAAAAGATCGGCAAGGAATGGAAAGAAATAGAGTTTGAAGGGAAGCATTATGCTCCAGGATTCCCTAGACATGTGATCTACACAGAAAAAGACTGGAGCGATTACCCTGAGTGGGTCAAAGAAAATCAAGAAGTCATAAAATTGAGACTAAAAAAACGATTCAAACATCCAGAATATACCTTTGTTGATAAAGAGACGAATCAAGCGATTGATTTGGATACTTGGTTCTCTGAAGATGAAGATCATTCAGAACTCTTGGATCGGTAATCATTTAAATTGCTAATTTTATATTGATGATCCTGAATTCTAGGGAACATACGGTAACGGAAGTCAAATTATTTAATCGGAATTTAGTTTTGATTTCGAAAAATGAAAAAGAAGGTTTACATAAGAGTAAATTTCTGACTTCCATTGATGGAGAATCTCTCGATATTGAATTTATAGTTAAGAGCCTGGAAAATTACGACCTCATCGAAACTGAAACTGATCCCAATGTTTATTTTCTGACACCTTCAGGCTATGATTTTGTTGAGAAAGAGGGTTTCTTTTTTGTTCATGTTGATGAAAATGAAGAACCTGAAGAGGAAGCTTCAAACGAAGAATATATAGTTGGAAAAAATGATGACGAAGAAACACTTGATCACCAAATAGAGAAAAAAGAAAAATCTTCTTTCATGGATTCTTATGGTAACAAAATGATTTTCTTTGCTGTATTTATTACCGTTTTTCTTCTAGTTTGGAGATATTTTAACCCTGACAATTAGTTTTACATTTTAATTTATCTCAATGATTATCAATATCGCGAAATCAATTAAAGAAATTCAAGAGATTGAAAAACTAGGAAAAGAAATCTGGACCGAGCATTATACGCCTATCATTGGGATTGATCAAGTCAATTATATGTTGGATAAGTTTCAATCGGCTCGTGCGATTGGAGAACAAATCAATGAAGGTTATGAATACTATCAATTGCTGAATGAATCAAAATTGATTGGTTATCTAGCAATTCAAAAGCGAGAGGAAGCTTTGTTTCTCTCGAAGATCTACATTCACAAAAGTCAGAGAGGCAAAGGCTTCGGTAAGGAGGCCATGGAATTTGTTTTTAATCGAGCTCGTGATTTAAATTGTGAATTGGTTCGCCTGACCGTCAATAAATACAATGCCAACTCCATTAAAACTTACGAGAAAATAGGATTTGAGAATGTAGGTCCCGCCGTTTTTGATATTGGGAACGGGTATATTATGGATGATTTTATTTTTGAGTTTTATGTTTCAAAAAGATAAACCAGCGAATTTTTCATCTTTCATTTAGGCCCCTGTGCGTAGTCGAAGGGTTCATTCTTCATTCTCAAATTTACAATTCAAGCAAAAACTCATCGATCACGTGCTTCTGAACATGAGTCATCACAACAATCTTCCACCATTTGGGGTCTTTGTAGTTGTCGGCCACTAAGTGGTATTTTTTGGCGATATCAGCATTGAACCCTTCTGCTTTTGCCGTGATGATATTCATGTGCGGGTTGCAGAAATAGTCGATTCCGAGTTCATCGTATCTTGTTGCGATTCGGTCTCTTCGGTCGAGAAGTCTTTGGCAATTGAACTTCCATCCTTCGTAGCCGTAGGTCATCATAATCATCCAAACCGCAATGGCATTGGCTCCTGATCTCGATCCGCAGAAAGTAAAATCAGTTCCATGAACATAGGAAGCATCCTCTGTTTGGGTATAATGAATCAGATCTTTCCTACATAAGAAAATCCCTGTACCATAGGGCGATTGCAACATTTTATGTCCATCTACACTAAATGACTCAATATATGGATTCTCGAATGTTAGTTTATTCTCTTCATTTGTGAATGGATAGATAAAACCACCATAAGCTGCGTCTACATGGACTTTGAAGTGCTCGGTATTCTTTTTGATTTTATCGATAATTGGGTCCGGATCATCCACAGAGCCAAACATGGTGGTGCTCATCGTAATAAAAGCAATCCAGTATTTGATTTGTGGATGGGCTTTCATTTTGGCATCCAAATCCTCTAAATTCCATTCTCTCGTATTTTCATCAACCTTTATGCAAACTGGGTTTAGTGAAAGAATATTACAAGATTTATTAACTGAATAATGCGCGTCTTCTGAAAACAAAACACCAATCTCTTCATTTTTTGCTCCATATTCAGCTTTAAATAAATTTCGATAGACCCAAATACCTTGAAAATTAGCTTCCGTTCCTCCACTGGCAACATAGCCATCAATCGAATTCGGTTTGGCTTTGAAAACGTCTGTGGCCAATAATTCGATTAATTCCTTTTCAATCTCCTGTGTACCGGCAAAAAAAGGCTCCGACTCCCCTATCGTATGAATTCCAATATGATTCGGGTTGGCAATCATGGCCGAAAGAAAAGGTGCATCCTTCAAAAATGGTGCATCAAAATAGAATTGCTCTTGATCCAAATACGATGCGGGTACCCCCAGCACTTTCGTATTCATATAATTGTGATTCTTATCTAGTGCTCCGAAAACACGTTCACTAATTTCTTTATGGGATAATTTTTTCCAGGTCATTTTTTGTTTTTTGGATTTCTGGATATTATTGATTTTTGGACTTTTGGACTTCATTCTCTAATCTTGCTCACTACTCTAACTTCTTCCTGCCAAACCCAAGAATAAATTCATGGGTTATTAATAAATTAGGTCATTGTCTTGCTCAAATCATTGTTTGCATCGGGGTTGAAACCCCTTGAAGCCCCAAATACTGTTTCAAATAAATTTTGCCTCTCTAACCATTACTTTTCTTCTCTAGCCTAAAGCAAAGTCGGATAATTTTTCATTTTTCATCTTTAATTTTTCATTAATCAATGCGGAAGTATACAACCTTTCACATAGCCTACGAAATTCCCTTTTCTTAATTCTGAATCTTGATCAATGAGTGCAGGTCTGAAAAAGAGAAAAACTCCCAACAGGAAGACAAAGGTCGGAATAATCCATCTAAATCGACCTACAATTCGCTTCTTCAATTCAACTCCAAATAGGATGGCTAAGACCATTAAGGGAACAGTTCCTAATCCAAACAAGAACATATATAATGCAAATTCATAGAACTCGCTTAAAACTAAAGATGAGGCAATGGCTACATATACCAATCCACAGGGAATAAGTCCATTTAGAAATCCTAAGTAGAATAAAGCTTCCAATCTGTTGGACTTAAACAAACTTCCCAGAGTTTTGCTGAAATAATTACTTTTCCAGATGACTTTAGACGAATTCTTTTCAAAATATCTCAGAATAACTGGGAAAATGGCAAAAAGCATGAGTAAAACACCCATGAGCAAACTCATTCCGTCTTGAAAGCCGTAGATTGTGGCTCCAATCCCGAGCATTCCGGCGATCACACCCAATAGCATATAGGTGAAAATCCGACCGAGTGAATAGAGAGAAATACCAAGAGCTTTTCTCGTTTTGCTTGACTTACCAAGTGGCAAAGCCATGGCGATGGGTCCGCACATTAAGACACAATGGAAGCTACTTGCAAGCCCCAATAATAATGCGGAAACGTAAATCATTAGTAAGTCAACGTTTTCTCAGTATAGAAAGACTTACCTTCTGATTTCCAGCTGATTTTAAGTTGGTAATTTCCTTTTTCAAGATCTCCTTTAGGAATATGAATCTTATCACCTTCGATCGGATATTTACGATCCAATTTCGCGCTTGAAGGTCGGTAAACCAGCAACTCCCCTTGGTAATTTTTCAGTTTTGGAAGATCGATGCGAACAAATTCGTCTAAAACCAAAATCTTCACTTCCTCATCGAGTTTCTTGAAGTTTGTCTGTGCATCAATTGTTTCTTGATGTCTAAGTTCTTTGTCATAATAATTTTCAGACACCAAGTCTCCATCAAAACTCAATGCTTGAAACAAGAAGAATAAGATGAAACTTATAAATCCCGTTAAAAAAATCGCTATGCCCCAACCCCAGTTTAACTTCATACTATTTTGGTCCTAAGAAACTAATTTCTTCCGTCTCTTCCAATACTCCATTTACAAAAATCTTAACCTTCATCGGTGTTTTATGCCTTTGTAATTCCGATTGATGGGCCTTAATCATGATCTGACCATAAAAATGATCACCATCAGGAACCACTATTATCGAATCACTAGTTAGGAATAATTGGGCATCAACTCCGTCCAATTCAAGATCAATTTTCATGTCTTCACTTGTTTTATTGAAGAAGTTGATCTTATACAAATTGGTAATCATACCATCTTCTGTCTTCGTATAGGTTGTTCCTCGAACTCGCTGGAATTTCACCTGTAAATCATCACGGGTAAAAATCAGAATAAAGAACACCAAAGTTAAAATGGTCATCACAGCCGAATAGGCCTTTACTTTTAGCGTCCATTTAAACTTTTTACCTTCTTTGATATTACTTTCTGAGGCATACCGGATCAAACCTTTATCCATACCTACATTCTCCATCATATGGTCACATGCGTCAATACAAGCTGTACAATTGACACATTCTAACTGTGTTCCATTTCTGATATCGATTCCGGTCGGACAAACATGCACACATTGATTACAATCGATACAATCTCCTTTTCCTGAAGCAGGACGATCTTCTTTCTTATTGAATTTTGCTCTTCCCGCTGTTTTTTCTCCGCGGATGTAGTCATAGGCCACAACCATCGAGTTCTTATCAAGAAGTACACCTTGTAGTCTTCCGTAAGGACAAACTACCGTACACACTTGCTCTCTGAACGAAAGGAAAACAAAAAAGAATGCTGTTGTAAATGCTACAATCGCAATCAAACCAACGACATGGTTTGCCGGATTGTCGGTCATGATTTCAAATACTTGCTCATAGCCAATAATATACATTAAAAAGAAATTGGCGATGATGAATGAAATTGCATAAAATAGAAACCATTTCAATAATCGCTTTCGAATCTTCACCCCTTTCCAAGGCATTTTGGCTAATTTCTTTTGTTGCGTCCAGTCGCCATCAATCCAATATTCAATTCTTCGGAAAAGCATTTCCATGAATATGGTTTGCGGGCAGACCCAACCACAAAAGAGTCGACCAAATATGAGGGTAAAGAGAATGATGACCACAATCATGATAATCATTCCTAAAGCAAATAGATATGCTTCAGCGGGCCAGAAAACTTGTCCGAATATGACAAACTTTCTCTCCACAATATTCAACATCAATAGGGGTTCTTTACCTATTTTAATGAAAGGCCCAACGAAAATTAATGCAAGAAGGAGGTACGAAAGAACTTTTCTTCTATCATACCATATTCCTTTAGGTTTCTTTGGAAAGATCCAAATCCGTTTTCCCTTTTCGTTAACCGTAGCGATCCTATCACGGAACGCTTCTTCTTGTTGTTGCTCTTCAGACATAATTATAGCTTAAGAATTCTAAGCTAATTTACTGGTTATCCTCAACGTTTAATGTGTCATTTG
>JAUICI010000091.1 GCA_030427935.1 Bacteroidia bacterium
TCTTCGATGATTTCGTAAGGGTTTTTACCATCAAAATCGTATCGGTTTCGATAACCATAATTACGATTTTTCATGTCTGCCATTTGGGATTTGGTCACCAATTTTTGCGACTCTTCAAAATCTTCAAGATTCGTCACAACCTTGCCTAATTTCTTCCCAGACTGAAAGATGAACATGTCGAGGTAGGTGTCTTCCTGGAAATTGTTTTGGTAGCCCATGGATTTCCTATAAAGCAGATTGTTTGCAAACCTGGAATCAACAGATAAAAACCTCCGAATATCGTCCGTTTCCAGCGGTTCCATTCTAAAAGATCTTGAATAAAAACCTTTCGAACTATTATTAAAACCCTTGTACAAATATTTGGAGTAAGCATCCGACTTCAACATGTCCTCAATCCAATATTCCGGATTGGTTTCTAGTCCGACGACATCAACTCCTTTAATCGCCACATAAAAACTGTCTGTCAAATGAAAGGCTACTTTCGAGGAGACATGCATGGTGCCATAGAGATAGGATTTACCTTCTTTTCCTGGCTTGCTAATTTCCCATAGTAGGCTTTGGTATTTTTTTGGAGACTCAGCTTTCTGACTCCAATTGGGCTTTGAAAGCAATGCGACAAATACTAAGGCAGTAAGTTTGAAAATATTCATAAAGGATTAAATTTCGTTTGGTATTGTATTAATTCAAAAGTTGTAGGTCGTTACAGTAAATAGAATGAGAATGTACAAAGAATTCCACAAAATCGTTCGATGGAATTCATAAAAAATCCTAAGGAATTATTCGGGCTTTCGGGTTTCTCTTTTTATTAGAATTCAAAATATAGTATATTTAGTACGTTGTTTAAACGAATTATGTCCACAAGAAATTATCAAAGTCGATTATATCAAGGAAATCAATCTGAAAAAAGGGTTGATACGCTTACGGTTGAAGAGGCTTTGCAGATCAATGTGAATGGGGACGCTTTTACACTTACCATGAGAACTCCTGGAGATGATCAGGCACTCGTTCGAGGTCTTCTTCATTCTGAAGGGGTCATCAAAAATCCATCATTTCTTCCAGTTTTAATTATCAAGAAAGAAAATGAACAAGGCATTTTAACGAAAGTTGAAGTACCCATTCCTCAGGAAGAAATAGGCGAGGGTTATTCCAATAGCAGAAATTTATTGAGTGTATCTTCTTGTGGGATTTGTGGAAAGACGAGTTTAGAAGATCAACAATTTCTTGGCGCTTGTTTGAATGAACAAAAGACTTTTTCTACTGAAAGCCTAGAGTTTGCCTTCGATCAAATGTCGAAAGTACAAGAGGCCTTTAAGAAATCTGGTGGGTCTCATGCTGCTGCTGCCTTTGATTGGAAAGGTGAAATGTTGTGTTTTGCTGAGGACATTGGAAGACATAATGCAGTGGACAAAGTGGCTGGAAAACTAATTTTAAATCAAGAATATAAAAATGCAGCATTGATTACAGTGAGTGGTAGGATTTCCTACGAAATTGTGATCAAATGTTTCAAAGCAAAAATTCCAATTCTTGCAGCAGTTTCAGCGCCTTCCTCTTTGGCGGTGGATTATGCGAAGGAATTGGGAATAACATTGATGGCGTTCTGCAGAGACGATCGAGCCACCTGCTACGCACATACTGAGAGAATTATTACTAATAACAAGAATACACAAGCAAGCTGATATGTCAGACAATTTAAGCGAATTATCGGGAAGGAAAGGTATCAAGGACAACCTCTTTGATCGAATGGGAAAGCTTTCAATTGAGAATCAGGGTACACCTGATCAGGAAGAACTGGATCGATTAGCTGAGGAGTTCCTCATTGGGAAAGCAAATACTTATGGAACGGCCACATTCTACGATTTTCTTCGACCAGAAAATAAAGGAAAAAAAGTCTATGTCTGTAACGGAACGGCCTGTGAATGTGCGGGAACTCAAAAGGCTGTTGGAGAAAAATTACAGTCGAAATTCAAGGCGGATGAGATTGGTCACATGACTTGCTTAGGAAGATGTCATGAAAACAGTGCTTTTTATTATCAAGGCAAGAATTATTCTGGTGATGCGATTGATCATCTTGAGGATGTATTGGCGGATAAAGAAGGGATGAATCAGGATGGCTATCATGTGAAAGCTTTGAATCAGCAAATCTTGACAGCACCATTTTCAGATATTGATACTTATTATGCTCCATTTCTTCAGGCATTAAAACAAGATTCGAAAGATGTTTTAGAAGAAATCAAGACTTCAAATGTAAGAGGAAGAGGAGGGGCAGGATTCCCAATGGGATTGAAATTGGAGTTTTGCCGAAATACCGAAAACGAAACAAAATTCATCATTTGTAACGCCGATGAAGGAGATCCCGGAGCTTATTCTGATCGCTATTTATTGGAAATGCAACCGCATTCAGTATTATTCGGAATGTTGATCGCAGGCTATGTTACACATGCATCTTACGGAATTCTTTACATCAGAGCTGAATATCCAGAAGCTGCAGATATCGTCCAAAATGCGATTGACGAATTAAGAGCAAAGGGATTGATTGGAGAGAACATCGATGGAAGTGGATTTAATTATGATTTCAAGATTATTCGAGCACAAGGATCATACATTTGTGGTGAAGAAACGGCTTTGATTAATTCGATTGAAGGTCAAAGACCCGAGGTTCGGGTTCGACCTCCGTATCCGGCTCAAAGAGGATTGTTCAATAAACCGACTGTGGTAAATAACGTTGAAACTCTGGCGGCTCTCCATTACATTATTTCAAATGGTGGACAAGCTTGGAAAAGCATTGGTACCGAAAAATCTTCAGGAACGAAATTGGTTTGCTTGGATAGTTTTTTCAATAATCCAGGTATGTATGAAGTGGAAATGGGAACACCGATGTCGGTTGTGATTAATGATTTGGGCGGAGGGTTTAAAGAGCCTGTGAAAGCTATGCAAATTGGCGGACCATTAGGTGGCTTGGTTCCTACTTCGAAAATTAATGAGTTGACCTTAGACTTCGAGTCTTTTGCAAATAATGGATTTTTATTAGGGCATGCCTCAGTTGTATGCGTACCTGAATCTTTTCCAATGGCAAAATTCATTGAACATTTATTTGATTTTGCTGCTTATGAAAGTTGTGGAAAATGCTTCCCTTGTAGATTGGGTACCAAAAGAGGTCATGAACTTTTTGAAAAGGCCAATACTTCTGATTTCAAGATCAGTAAAACTTTGCTATATGACCTATTGAATACTTTGGAACAAGGAAGTTTGTGTGCCCACGGCGGAGGAATTCCGCTTCCAGTGAAGAATGCACTTCAATATTTTGAATCCGAAATGGCAGATCAGTTGGAAGCTTAATGGCGATATTTAAATCACATATGGGAATTGATAATCCTTTCGATCAAGCGAAATACACGATCGCAAGGAATGTGAGTTATGCTACAATAGTTGTTTTTACTACGGTAAGTCTCTTGATGACCAAAGAGAATCCACCTATATTGATTTTTTATTGGATGTCGGCTGGAATGGCCGTGTTGGGGTCAATTTATTTATTGTTTTCCAGAAATTACAAAGTCGTATACTTCGGGATGACTATTGGGGCATCGGCGGTGATTCAATATGTTGCTAATTTTAGTGATCATTATTTACATTATGCCGGCTTTTTATGGTTAGGTTTTGCTTCAGTTTATGCATTCCTAGGGCTTGGTAAAAAGATTGGCTTAATGATTCTCTGCTTAAATCTAATAGGCATTGTCTATTTCTTCTTAAACTTTTTTGATGATAATTTGCTCTATCTACAACATGAGATTTCAAATTACCATGTAGTATCTGTTGTCGAAGTTACATCAGTTATTATGATGCTTTCTTATATGATTTTTCACTTCATTAATTTTCACGAAAAAGCCTTGGTTAGTTTGGAAAAGGCGAATGATGATCTGGAAAAGCAAAATGATTTGATTAGAACTCAAAATGAAGAAAAGACCGTTCTGGTCAAGGAGATTCATCATCGGATCAAGAACAATCTTCAAATTATCATCAGTCTTCTCAGAATGCAAAGAGAGGAAGCTGTTTCTGAGGAATCTCAAGAAAACTTCACCGAAGCCATTAATCGGATCATGACCATGTCTCTAATCCATCAAAAATTATACAAGGAGGAAGAATTGTCTAAAATTGATTTGAAATCCTATATCGAACAGCTCGTTGAAGATTTGATTTCAGTTTCCTTATTTCGTGATAAAGTGGAACTTCAAGTAGAGACAAATATTAGTCACATGGGGTTAGACATGGTCGTTCCTTTGGGCTTACTCATTAACGAACTTGTATCCAATACATTGAAATATGCATTTATTGAATCTGGAGGAGGAGAGATCAAGATTCGCTTGAATCAAAGCGGACCTTCCTATGGATTTGCCTATTTTGATAACGGTATTTGGAAAGAACCGGAAGAGCGATCTTCTGGATTTGGAACAGAATTAATCGATATTTTAACCGAACAGCTTAATGGTACCAAAAAGCTTACGATTAATAATGGTACCAGTTATAATTTTACATTGAAAGAACCAACATACGTATAGTTATGAAGAATACAGCTTACATCAATAATGAAGAACATGAGTTTAAGGCAGGAGAAACCATCCTGAATTTCGTTCGAAGAATTGAAGGGGAAAAGTTAATTCCTACTTTATGTGATGCACCAAACTTGGATCCATTTGGATCTTGTAGAGTTTGTAGTGTTGAGGTGGCTTTAACTGAGGGTGGACCAAGAAAAACGGTGGCTTCTTGTCACACCCCAATTGGAGCAGGCCAATATGTTTATCCAAGTTCTGAATCAATTTTGGAATTGAGAAAGAATATATTGGAGTTGGTTTTATCAGATCACCCATTGGATTGTCTAACCTGTGAGGTAAATGGAAATTGTGAACTTCAAGATGTTGCTGCACAGGTTGGAATTCGACAAGTGAGATATCCGGAAGGTGAAAATCATTTGGATAGAGAAAAAGATTTGAGTCACCCATACATGACTTCGGATCTTTCAAAATGTATTAATTGTTATCGATGTGTTCGGGCATGTGATGAGGTTCAGGGACAATTTGTTCTATCCATGGCTGGAAGAGGATTTGATTCCCATATTAT
The DNA here is from genome assembly GCA_030427935.1 of Bacteroidia bacterium. Taxonomy (GTDB): domain Bacteria; phylum Bacteroidota; class Bacteroidia; order Flavobacteriales_D; family Crocinitomicaceae; genus JAGQYP01. Next base: position 5,113 of record JAUICI010000091.1, read on the forward strand.
CAAAGGTCATGATCAAAGTTTCATGGATTCGGATTGTGTAAGTTGTGGGGCTTGTTCGCAAGCTTGTCCGACTTCGGCGATTTCCGATGTCTTCCAATCGAAGGCTATTTTAGCAGAAGAAAAAACAAGAACTGTTTGTACCTATTGTGGGGTTGGATGTAATTTGGAAGTTTCCACTCGAAATGGAGAAATTCTGAGTATTCAAGCGCCTTATGATGCAGAAGCAAATTTAGGACATACTTGTTTGAAAGGAAGATATGCCTTCAAATTCTACAATCATGAAGATCGTTTGAGATCACCAATGATTAGAAAGAATGGAGAGTTGGTTCCAGTTAGCTGGGATGAAGCTTATGATTTTATGGCTGAAAAATTCGCATCCATAAGAGATGAGCATGGAGCAGACGCCATTGCTGGGATTTCATCAGCTAGAACACCAAATGAAGAGAATTATCTGATGCAGAAGTTTATTCGAGCTGTTATCGGAACCAATAATATTGATTGTTGTGCACGTGTTTGTCACTCACCAACAGCGCTTGGAATGCAAAGAGCTTTTGGAACAGGAGCTGCGACCAATTCAATTGCAGATCTTGATCATACCGATTGTATTTTCGTAATTGGGGCAAATCCAACGGATGCACATCCTGTAACAGGAGCAAGAATCAAACAAAGATTCATGCAAAGTTCGGTGACGAGTATTGTAGTAGACCCTAGAAGAACAGAATTAGCTAACTATGCAACTTATCACTTGCAATTGAGACCAGGAACCAATGTGGCCTTATTGAACATGATGTTGTATTGCATTATTGATGAAGGGCTGGTTGATCAAAAGTTCGTGGATACAAGAACAGAAGGATTTGAAGACTTCAAAAATCACATTTTAGGTCAAAGCTTAGATGAATTACAGGGGTAGATAAGAACTTGGTTAGAGAAGCGTCTATTGCATACGCAACAGCCAAAGCGGCCATGGAGTTTCACGGTCTTGGAGTAACAGAACATACTCAAGGAACGTTTACAGTTCAATTGATTTCTGACCTTGCAATGATTACCGGTAATGTAGGGAAACCTGGAGCAGGAGTGAATCCTTTGAGAGGACAAAACAATGTTCAAGGTGCGGCCGACATGGGTGCTCAGCCTCATCAGGGAGCTGGATATTTGGATGTGACCAATCCAGAGATTAATTCGAAATACAAGTCTTTCTATGGTTCGGATGTTGTTCCAAGTCATATCGGCTATAAAATTCCAGAGATGTTCAACGAAGCTTTAAATGGAAATTTGAAAGCGCTTTGGATTATAGGTGAAGACGTGGTTCAGACAGATCCAAATACTCAGAAAGTAATCAAATCATTAGAAAGTTTAGACATGCTGGTAGTTTCTGAATTGTTCATGACGGAAACAGCTAAGCTGGCTACGGTATTACTCCCATCTTCATCTTTCCTAGAAAAAGAAGGGACATTTACGAATGGAGAAAGAAGAATTCAGAGAGTTCAAAAGGTTGTTGAACCATTGGAAGGAACGAAACCTGATGGTCAGCAAGTGGCCGACATGATGAATCGAATGGGATATAAGCAAGCCGATTATACAGCTGCTGGAGTCTTGGAGGAAATTTCTCAAATCGTACCATTCTTTGCCGGTGTGAAATGGGATGAATTGGGAGATAACGGTAAACAATGGCCAGTTGCTCCAGATGGAACAGATACGCAAATGTTACACACGGAAACCTTTAAAAGAGGAAAAGGTGCCTTTACTTATTTCGACTGGAAAGAATCTCAAGAGATTGAAAAGCATGGAAAAGATTTTCCATATATCATCACGACGAATAGAGAGCTGGAACACTACAATTGTGGAGCCATGACTCGAAGAACAGGTAATGTCGAAATCTTAACGGAAGATGTATTGATGATTCACCCGGAGGATGCGAGCAAAGAAGGAATCCAGGATGGAGAATTCGTTTGCGTGGAGTCTCCTAGAGGAAAAGTTGATATTAAGGCGAAAGTCACGGATGAAGTAAAACCAGGAATTTTGAGCTCTACATTCCATTTCCCAGAGATCATGCTGAATAATATTACTTCGGATGAACATTGTACAGAAGCCATGTGTCCAGAATACAAGGTCGTAGCTTGTAGAATTAGAAAATCGAAAGGAAAGTTTAAGCAAATGGCCGAGGCGATGGCTTAGTATGGCAAAGTGGACCAAGTACTATTTAATTCGGATTGAATTTCTAGGTTTTCGTTATCATGGATGGCAGAAACAGCCTGGTATGAAAACCGTGCATTTGATGATAGACAAAACGGTCGAATTTGTTTTTCAGCATGATGATTTCAAGACCTTAGGTTGTGGTCGCACAGATGCTAAAGTTTCCGCAGACGACTTTGTTTTCGAATTGTTTTGCAAGGAGGAATTGGATGAGTCCTTCATCGAGAAGTTGAATCGTTCTTTACCTGGAGATATTCGAGCAAAATCCATTGAAGAAGTTGCTGAGGATTTCAATATTTTACAACATCCAAAGATTAAAGAATACCACTATTATTTTTCATTTGGAGAGAAAATGCATCCTTTTTCAGCTCCTTTAATTGTGAATATTCCCAAAAATCTTGATCTCGAGAAAATGCAAAAGGCAGCTCGGATGTTAGTAGGGGTTCATGATTTCAGGTATTTCACTCCAAAACCTTCAGAGGAGAGTCAGTTAGAGCGTGAGGTTCTTCTGTCTGAAATTATTCCGACCAATCGTTTTGAAGGTAATTTCTTCCCCGAAAAGGTCTATGTATTTCGAATTAAAAGTAAAGGCTTCATGCGTTACCAAGTGCGTATGCTGATGGGAACTTTGATTGCTTTAGGAGAAGGAGAGATTTCCGGAGGAGAATTTCAGGATCTTTTAATAAAAAATGGAGAACAGGTAAGATGGATTGCCCCAGGTTCGGGACTCTGTTTGCATAAAGTGATTTTCTAAGCTTCCATTTGTTCTTTCGAAGCTTTCTTCGCCCAATACTTGTCCAGACCTTGTACAATTTGTTTCATGAAAGGCATCAATAATAAGGCAATTATCAGGTTGAAAAATAAATGCGCAAATGCAGCTTGCATGGCAATTGGCGCATCGATATTCCGAATAAAATTGGCGAATACCAGATAGAAAGGTAGATAGACTAAAGTTCCAAATAAATTGAATAGTAAGTTCACCAAAGCTGTTCTTTTCGCGATCGTTCCCATTTTCATGGAAGCTAAAAAGGCTGTACTTGTAGTTCCTAAATTCGAACCAACTATGAGTCCAATTGCACTTTCCAAATTCAAGACACCTTGACTTGCTAAAATAATGGCTAAACCAATAGCAACTGAACTTGATTGAGTAATGGCCGTGATGATCATTCCTAAGAAGATGCCAATAAAAGGGTTGGAAGCATAACTGAGAAAATTCACTACTTCTTCAGATTCTTTGATAGGAGCAAGGTTGGCGCCAATGAGATTTAAACTGAACAAAATCAAACCGAGATAAAAGAAAGGTTTGGAGAAGAGTCGGATTTTCTCTGGGAAATAACTCAAAACAAAACCAATCACAACCAAAATAGAACCTAAAAAAGCGATGTCCATCGAAACCAACCAGGCCGTGACGGTTGTCCCCAAATTACTACCTAAAATCATCGGTAGAGAACTAGCAAAAGTAATTAAACCACTATCCACAAAGGATACAGCTATCGATATAACCGCTGAACTCGACTGAATGACAGCCGTTGCTGCAAATCCAAGTAAAAAGGCTTTGTATTTATTGTTCGATAATTTAGCAATGATGGTTTTTAATTTTCCATCCGCTCTTTTCTGAAGTTTCGCAGAAAAATGATCCAGACTGTGCACGAATAGTGCGATTGCGGCAATAACTGATATGGCAACTTCCCACCAAAGCATGGGTAAATGTAGGAAGTAAAAAGTAAAAAGTAAAAAGTAAAAGGTAAAAGGTAAAAGGTAAAAGGTGTAGGGGGGGGGTGGAGAGGAAATAGGTAATAAGTAATAGGTAATAGGTAATAGGTGGATTTTATCACTTCACTCTCCGAACTCTGCGAAAACTCTGCGACTCTGCGTTTAATCAAAAAGACGTCTACAGATAAATTCTCGAGGGTATAGGAGGGTGGGTGTTCAATGTTTTATTTTAGGTGGAGGGGTGAATGGTGGAGAGGAAATAGGAAATAGGTAATATGTAATAGGTAATAGGTGGCTTTTATCACTTCACTCTCCGAACTCTGCGAAAACTCTGCGACTCTGCGTTTAATCAAAAAGACGTTTGCAGAAGAATTCTCGAGGGTATGGGAGGAGTGGCTATTCAATGTTTTGTATTAGGTGGAGGGGGGAATGGTGGAGCGGTGAAGGGGTGTGGAACTTTGGTCCTTTCTATTCTAATTTTTCTATTTTTGGTTTTATGGTTCAGATATTTAAATCATTTCAGACAATTGATTGGGGAGGAGGGAAGAGTACGGAGCTTTTCATTTTTCCGGAGACAGGTAGTTATCAATCCAGAGATTTTTCTTTTCGCTTGAGTACAGCAACGGTGGAGATTGAAGAATCTGTTTTTACTCCTTTGGCTGGTGTTCAAAGAAAATTGATGGTTCTGGATGGGGAAATGCACCTTTCTCATGAGGAACAACACGAAGCCCAACTTGGAAAATTTGATGTGGATGAGTTCAATGGTGGATGGACAACTAAATCGAAAGGCTGCTGTACCGACTTTAATTTAATGCTAAAGAATGGGGCAAAAGGAAGTTTAAAAGGCTTGACATTGAAAGATCAAGAGAAGCTGGATGGTGAGTTTTTCGGCAATCATTTTTTTGTTTGGGTGTTTTCAGGTGAAGTACAAATTCACTTTGGAGAGGAAGAATATTCTTTGAAAGAAAAGGAGCTGCTCTATATTTCGGATGCGCTAAGTGGCCGAGTTTCAATGGAAGGAAAAGCAACATCAGATCTGGTTGTTCTAGATATTTTATAATAAAAAAAGAGGCCCAAAAGCCTCTTTAATATTCTTATTGTTCTCAGTCTAAAAGTCCACTAGTCCCTAGGTCCCAATGTCTCCCAGTCCAAGAATCCCTAATTAATCACATACAACAATCACCTTTCCTTCAGATGAAGAAGAAATTGTATGCACTACATTTCCTTTGTGATCGTAAATCTTAGTTCCTTCCATGAATGAAAATGGCTTTTTGTATCCATCTTCAACTGTATAAGAAGTAGAAGATCCAGGAGATGCTACTTTTACTTTTACATCAGAAGAACATTTGTTTTGAAGATAAACCTTGATTCTTCCACCTGCTTCACCGTCAATCATCGACATCGACATTGTTCCAAGTGCAATTCCTGCTATAGCTAAAGCTCCGAATGATTTTTTAAATAGAGTTTTCATAATTTTATCGTTTTGCTTGTAGCCACTAAGATAGGGGATTTTCTCGTCTCCAGAGAATTTGAAATGTTAAAGATTTGTTATCGCTTGAGATTCATGGGGTTGAATAATCCAACTTTTAATCTTTTTACTAAATGTGCAATCAGTTTATTAAAAGTGGTGTAACTTTAGAATGTTGAATTTGTTTTAGAATTAAACTGTACTTATGATCAAACTAACCTTCCTATTTCTGACATTATTGTTTTCATTTTATGTTGGCTCTCAAGAGAGCCTTTCAGAGCATCGCATTACTATTCATTTTGATCCTGGAGTTGGTTCTACGTCATTTTGGAATTATAAGAGTTATCCTCAAACCAAGCCTTGGTTTACTTTTTCAACAGGCATCAATTATGAACGAACTTTTAATTCCAAGCACGGAATAATTGTAGGAGTGGATGCCAGTTCAATTGGTGGGCAGAGTTATTTTGTCTCTTCTGAAACACCAAATGTGGATTCTTCAAATATTCATTCATCCCAATCTAAATATCACGAATATCTAATTGAAGTCCCACTCAGCTATGTAATATCTAAAGATTATGGGGTGTTACGTTTATCTGGGATTTTTGGTCTAATTAACTCGTTTGGAATAGCGGAAGGTTATAAATCTGAGAGCACTAGGTATAATGGACAAATTAGTTATAAAAAATGGAGGTCCTATTCGATGGGAGATTTTTTCAACTATTATTTAGATATGAAAATTGGAGCCAGATTCTTATTTAAAGTAAATGAAAATGTCTCATTAGGCATAGAACCTTATGGTCGGATCAATGTGTTTTTTCCTGGGGGAACAAATTTCTTCCTCCATCATTGGAATGCACATATAGCCTTTTCTTTTTCATATGATTTCTAAATTCAATATTCGATATAAGTTTATCCTAAAACAAACCTAATGAAATCCCTTTTTTTAATCTTAATTACTTGTTTTTCACTTTCCATTTGTGCTCAGGGTGAGTTTCCTAGGAATAGTTTGATCGTTCACGCCGACCCAGGTGTGGGTAGTTTGCCTTGGACTTTTCCGTATACGAATTCAAATTCGAGTCATGAGCGGAATCCATGGTTTAATTTCTCAGTGGGTGTAAATTATGAAAGAGCATTCAATGATAATCATTCAATTATTACGGGGGTCGATTTTCATTCCATAGGTGATATTTCTATTCATCAATACCAAAGTGTTCCATCCGGTGGAGATTCTTCAAGTATTCACTATTCAGAAAGCCCGGGTCATTTATATCAAATTGGAATTCCCTTAATTTATAGTATCGGAAAAGCATTCAATAAATTCAGAGTATCAGGTCAAATTGGACTTATTAATTCATTTGGGGTTGCTGAAGCATCATCAACTACAATCACTAATTTTTATGGAGAAAAAACCAAGTATAAATGGGATACTTTTCCAATAACTGGCTTTGCATATTACCTAGATGCGAAAGTGGGAGTTCATTTTTCTTATCTCATTTCAGAGCAAATTTCAATCGGCTTAGAACCTTATGCGAGAATTGGAATTTATACACCCTCTAATTTCAAATCCTTCTTTAATCACTGGAATTTTCTTTGTGCTTTTAATTGTAAGTACACTTTTCAATCAAAAAATTAATCAGAGTCTAGAAATCTAGAAGTCCAATAATCCAAAAATCCTTTAATTCCCCTATTTTTGCACAAAATTCAGCTAGTGAAAAGAGGAGAGGTCATAGAATTAAAGATTACAGATTTTGCATTTGGAGGAAAAGGGATTTCCAGATTGGAATTCGAGGATGGTAAGCGGATGACGATTTTTGTCGGAAATACATTTCCTGGTCAGACCGTTTTAGCCAAAGTTGTCAAGAAGAAAAGCAAGTATGCTGAATGTAATTTGGTTAAAGTTTTGGAGCAATCGCCCGATGAGGTTGAGATTCCTTTTCAGCCAATTTCAGGTTCTCCTTACATCACTTTGCCTATTGAAAAACAAAAGGAATACAAACAAAGCTCCACTATTGAACTATTTAGAAGGATAGGGGAAGTAGAGCATGTGGATTCCCTTTTTGAAGAATATATCGAGTCCCCTTCTATTTGGAATTACCGAAACAAAATGGAGTATTCTTTTTCGTCCATTGAGCACGATATGGAAACGAATGAGGATATTGACGATGCATTTGCATTGGGTTTCAAACATAGAGGAACTTGGTGGAAAGTAGAAAATTTGAATAAGGAATCAGGATTATTTGATGCGGATTTTGAGAATAAGCTGATTCAAATTCGAGATTTTCTAAAAGCCACAGGTTTTCCGGCTTGGCATCCACCTAAAAAGATTGGTTTCTTTCGATATATCGTTGTTCGAAAGTCCTTTTATGAGGATAAATTATTGATCAATTTGGTGACTTCTTCCGAGAATATTAAGGAATTTGATACCAAAGCTTTTGGAGATTTTGTAAAAGAACTTTTGGGAGATCGAATCGCCGGAATTCAGCTTACTGTGAATGATGATGTCGCGGATCGGGCCAAGATCGAAAATGGGTATACCGAATTGATTTACGGAGAGCCTTTAGTGATTGAACAAATTCTCGGATTGAATTTCGAGATCTCCATGGAGTCCTTTTTTCAAACCAATCCAAAATGTGCCGAAAAATTGTATGCAAAAGCGATTGATTATGCGCTGGAGGACAACGATTTGAATGGACAAGTTGTTATGGACCTCTTTTGCGGAACGGGAACGATCGGACAAGTAGTTGCATCTAAAGCAAAGGATGTCAAAATCATCGGCGTAGATATTGTGCCTGAAGCCATCGAAGACGCTAAGAAAAATGCCAAACGAAATGGAATTGATTCCATCGATTTTTATGCCGCTGATGTGGGCAAGTTCTTACTGGAATATCCACAATACGAAGGAAAGATAGGAACCATTATTTTGGATCCGCCTAGAGCTGGAATTGCACCAAAAACGCTAAGAAAAGTCATGCGTTTAAATGCCAAAAGAATTGTCTATATTTCTTGTAATCCAGCAACTCAAGCTCGAGATACCAAAGAGCTTCAAGAAAATGGATATGAATTGAAGAAATTTTCATTGGTAGATCAATTCCCGCACACTGGGCATATTGAGAGTGTGGCGGTGTTCGATTTATGCTAAATCGAAATGAAAGATTAAAAATGAAAAATTTTAGGTAGGTCGTTGAAGGTGAGGATTTTGTTTCAAATATTGACTGTAGTTATACTATTTTCCTGCGGAAACGATCCTTCGAGTATAAAGAAATCGAAACCTGAGGATGTTCAAGAGGAGAAGATTGAGAAAGTTAAACCTTTTCAATCGGGTGATCTTATTTTTCAAACTTCTTTTTCCAATCAGAGTAAGGCGATTCAGTTGGCTACAGGTTCTGAATACAGTCACGTGGGAATCATTTATGAGAATCAGGGTGCCTTTTTTGTTTATGAGGCGATTCAACCTGTGAAATTAACTCCTTTGGATGAGTGGATTGACCGAGGGAAATCGGATAGGTATGTGGTGAAACGACTTAAAAATGCAAAGGAAACCTTAACTCCAGAAGCTCTGAAAAAGATGAAAGCCATTGGAGAACAATACCAAGGAAAAAACTACGACATCTACTTCGAATGGTCAGACGATAGAATGTATTGCAGTGAGCTAGTTTGGAAGATTTACAAAGAAGCACTCAATATTGAAATAGGGGAACTACAATCCGTATCAGAATTCGATTTATCCTCTCCTGTGGTCAAACAAAAACTAAAAGAACGCTACGGAAATGCAATTCCGATGGACGAAAAAGTGATCTCGCCAGTAGCCATGTTTGAATCGGATTTACTGGAGGAAGTCAAACTTTAAGTAAAAAGCAAAAGGGAAAAAGTAAGAGATGTAATCTTGATTCTGTAATTGTTACTTTTCAAACAAAGGGTATTCCTAAGTAAAATGTAATTATGAAAGTAATAGTAGCACTTATTTTCTTGATTCCTTTATCAATAAAAGCACAAACGGTATCACGTGATAGTATTGAATATGTTTATCAATCAATGGTTATTGATACGACTTTGAGTGAATATTCTTTTAGAACTAGAATTTCAGTTTCAGAGGTCATACAATCCGAAAAGATCAAAAAAGAATGGGTTTATAGTAAGAAAATTGACTTGGACAGTTTGAAAAAGTTGATTCAGGTAGAATTGAATA
>JAUICI010000272.1 GCA_030427935.1 Bacteroidia bacterium
GCTGGGGATCTTGGATCATCGTAGGACTCAGTTTAGTATTCTGCATGTTTGCCATAGAGAATCACATTGTATTATCGGTATTGATGGGATCCTTCATATTCATGTTTTTCCTGTTGATTGTATACGAACCATTCCGCTTTCATTTCAATCGAAATATCAATTTGATGCTGACCATGTTAATTGGAGGACTCTGGCATGGTGCAAGCTGGAATTTTGTGATCTGGGGAGGACTGAATGGAATCGGAATCTTGATCTATAAATACTGGGCCAAGATTAGCCCTTATGAAAAGATTAACCATTGGTTGGTCATCGGATTCAAGATTTTAATTACCTGGCTATTTATTACCTACACCCGATTGTATTTCAGAATGCCTGATATTGACTCCACTTTAATTTGGTATGATCAAGTCATGTACAATATGAAATTCAGCTGGCATTCGATTGAAGTGCTTTGGGAATATTTTGCCTGGCCGACTGCCATCATACTTTTAGGCTATCTACTTCATTGGACTCCAACCAAGGCAAAGGGCTGGCTCCAAGGTTCTTTTGTCAACTCCCCTATCTGGGTTAAAGGTTTGGTTGCGGTACTGATTACTTTTGTTTGTTATCAGTCGTACAGCGCTGAATATGTTGCTTTTATTTATACTTCGTTTTAGGGGCGTTTTAAGTTCTAAGTGCTAGGCTTGCCCTGAGCCCGTCGAATGGGTTCTAGGTTCTAAGTTTTATCTTATGGATGCTAAAAAGATGGTGAAGGAACAGATTCCTAAGGCGATCAACATGATTCGTGCGCGCATTCTGTAAACCTGATCTTTTGGAAGGTTCTTTCTTGGACTAAAATAGTGCAGGAAGAAGAAAATGAAGAAAAGCGTGAACCAAAACAAAGCATAGAAAACTACAAAGTAAATCCCATACATTCCATTAAAAGGATTAATGGAATATAGGTAAATGGATGAAATCAGACTGAAGATTAAAACTACAATCTCAAAAATCATTTTATCAATTTTATCGAGCATTGGAGTAAGTTAGTTTTGGACAATTTGTTTCACATAAGATTCCATTCGATCAAATTCTTCTCTTCGGATGAGCTTTCTGTTTTTAATGCATAAGTAGCTTCCAAAAAACTCTATTTCGACGTCTTCAGGTTTTTCCAATGGTTCTAGGATCTTTTTTATCTTGATGATATTACTATCCTTATTAAACAGAAAGGCTTCATACCCTTTCAACAGCTTTTTTCTTCTCCCAGATAGAAAGCTTAAAGTCATCTCTGCAACTGTTTGTTCTCTCAGATAAACATGCCCCAAGGAATCATTCAAATTCAAAATAAACATGATTTGCGTCTCCCTTCCTGACACTTCATGATGTCTGTAATCCACATGAGGAAGCAATACAAAACCATCTGCATACTCCATTTTAAACAATTTGCTGTAGGACCAAGTGAAGTATTTTCGAAGTGTATAAGTGCCTTCTAAGAAATCCACCAATTCAGCATTCATTTTGACCGGACTGTAATCCTTATTTTCAACGATATAGTTTATTGATCTTAAAGATTCTTTTTCTTGTTCAGACCAAAGTTTATCGATGTCTTCTTTGGGAATTTGTCTATGCAAGTTATCATGTTGCACCCAATGACCAGATTCAGCTTGTTCCAAAGTCAGTTTCGCCCCTGTTTCTGGATCGATGATGTACTCATCTTCCATACTATGCTTCATATATGCATTCCAGGCTTTTTCTTCTTTTTTGGGATTGAAAATGGACCAAACTACCCACCCAATAATCAGTATCCCCCCAACAAAACAAGCAATCCAGATTATGTGATTTAAAACACTGTTATTCTCAGCTTGATCAATTTGATTTTGGATGGTTGCTCTTAATGAATCAAGTTCTCTTTGTGCTTGCAATTCTTTAGAAATACTCTCGATAGATAGAACTAGATGAAACATCATATTTATCAATTCATTTCCAAAGTACTTATTTTCTTATAAATTAAAAACCCCTGAATACTTTACGGGTTATATTTTAATTCCGGTTACGCAAACCCTGACGATATATATCAGGATGGTATTATTAGGAATGAGATGTTTGATTACATCAAACTCTAATTCCATTAATACACACATCATCTAATTGCTCTAAATCACCTTTCCAGGTATTAAAGGCATCATCTAATAATTCTTTTTGTTTGACCATAGATTCCTTTGAAATGGAGACCAAAAGTTTCTTGAAGTTGGAGGCTTTCATTTTTTTCCCTTTCTCTCCTCCGAATTGATCCGCATAACCATCAGAAAAAATATAGATTAAATCCCCTTTTTCTAATTTCACCTCATGAGTATCATAAGGTTCTGGATTAACGAAATTTCCGATAGGTTGCTTGTTCGCTTTAATTTCTTCAACCTCCTGAGCCCCCTGCCTGATGATCCAAAGAGGGTTGTGTGCTCCTGCGTATTTTAAAGTTGAGTGCATGCTTCCGGCTTCTCGGCTCGCATTCGAAGACCTAGAGTGGGATAAACTCACTAATGCTATATCCATTCCGTCTTTCACATCGTCTTCAGACTTTTCAAATTCTTGAATCACTAACTCTCTGGTTTTATCTAAAATCTTTCCTGGATCCGTTAAGCCAAATTCTGTTACCGATCGATTTAGTCCATTATTACAAACAACAGACACCATCGCTCCTGGCACTCCATGCCCCGTGCAGTCAGCAGCAGCCAAGAGTATTCCTCCG
>JAUICI010000092.1 GCA_030427935.1 Bacteroidia bacterium
GGCTTCTAGGAAGCACCAACTTGATGTGGAATATTTGTATAGAATGTTTGGCAAGCCCAAATTCATCCTGTTTGGACTTATCAAATTATACTACGGCCTATATTGATTCAGCCGGACAAGATCATGTAAACTTTCCAGTTGGAAGTACCATCGTTGGAAATGGTTCAATCGAGATCAAAAAAATTGATTTGATCACGCAATGGATGGGCTTGCAGGGAGATACGGCCTTGTTCTATATCGGAAATACGGAATTGGATGTAAGCGGATACAATTGTTCGAATAAGCGATTGACATTCATGAATTCCTATACCGAACAAATGATTATAGATGGAGATACGGTTTATTCTTTTAATTCTCCAGGGTCCTTTTATCAAGGCAATGGATTTACAGTTTTATTTGACGGAACTGGATTAGGAAGTGGCGAGTTCATTATCGAAGGAGATTTTGATGTGGTGAGACTTCTGGGAAGCACCAACTTGATGTGGAATATTTGTATTGAATGTATAGCCGTAGCATCTGTTGATGACGATTTGACTCAGGAGACAAATGTTGAACTCCTACTTTATCCAAACCCTACTACAGGAAGATTTACTTTAGATCTACCGGAGAAAATGAAAACGGAAATTCAGATCTACAATGCGCAAGGAATGTTGATTCATTCTGAGCATATAGATTCGGATCAATATCAATACGATTTAACTTCACAACCGAAAGGAATTTACTTTATAAATATTTTGTCTGAACAGGGTTGGCATCAGTCTAAAAAAGTGATGAAGCAATAAGTAAAGGCCGTCAATTGACGGCCTTTTTTTATGCTTTAAAGCCCATGATACAGATATCATCAGTTTGTACTTCTTTTTGCTTCCAGTTATTGAAGGCGTATTCAATGAAGTGCTCTTGATCTTCCATTTTCATGTCTTGTATACTTAGGAGCAATTCTTTGAATTTCTTTTTATTGAACTTCTTATTTTTTTCTCCTCCAAACTGATCAATATAGCCGTCGGAAAACATGTAGAACGAGTCTCCTTGACCAATTTGGATTTCAATCTGTTCGAAATTTTTAGTTCGATCATCAAAATAACCAATAGGAAATCGACCGCCAGGATATTCAATCAGTTCGCCTTTTTTGCTTATTTGAATCAATGGTCGATAGGCTCCAGAGAAAGATAGTTTCTGAAGCTTTAAATCTATCTGTACCATGGATATGTCTAAACCATCCTTAGCTAGATTATAGCCATCTTCATCCTTAAAAGCATTTTGAATTTCGAAATCCAAAGCTTCTAAAATTAATGCTGGTTCGGTAATCTTTTTTTTGATTACAACATCCCGAAGAATCGAATTCGCTAAGACTGTTAGCATGGCCCCTGGAACTCCATGACCCGTGCAATCCATTACAGCCAAGTAAATCTTACCTATTTTATCGTGATGAAAAAAGTAAAAATCTCCGGATACTAAATCCTTAGCTTTGTAATGAACAAAGAAATCCTCTAAGCATATTCTCATTTTATGAGTTTTAGGAAGTATGGCTTCCTGGATTCTTTGAGCATAAGTCACGCTTTGAGTCAGATCCCAATTTTTTTCTTTGAGTTCATTGTTGGTTCTTTTGAGTCTGAGCTCCGATTCTTTTTGCTTGGTAATGTCATTTCCAATTACCAAAACTTTTCCATCTTCCGTTTTAGATGCGGACCAAAGAATCCATTTGCTGGCGCCAAATTTTGTGTGAATACGACGCTCGTAAACCAGGTCTTCAGTCGACACTTCATCACGAATGATTTGCTTGATGAATTGTTTGGATTCCTTTTCTTGTTCCTCGGAATATTTTGTGGTTTTCCACCACTTTTCTCCCATAAGCTCGCAAGAAGGAAATCCAAGTGATTTTTGCAAGAAAGAATTCGCATACTCAATTCTTCCTTCTGGATTTACCAAAAGAACGATCGAATTCAATTTTTCAAAAATGTCTGCAGTTTGCCCTGTCATGACTCAAAAAATAAAGGATTAATAAAAAAAAATGGGGGTAGGATCGGGTACTAGTGCTTAATGAGAATGACTAGCCTATAAAATCTAGTCGTAAAGCACTTGAGAATATTAAAAATAATATTTCGGTTTGTCCCGATCATGGTACAAAGGTTCAGAAGAATTTTCTGAAAGACAAAATGATTCAGCAAGAAAAATGAAAATTTGCTTAGAATCAGGCCAAAAAAAAGCGCTTCCCATCAAATTGAGAAGCGCTTTTGGTTTAGTTGCAACAGGACTTGTTGCTGTGTTATGAAATTCTGTTTCGCGAATTAAAAAGCACAAGTTGGAGAAACTGGAATGTAGTATACATGTTTTCCAATCGTAGCTTTATCAGAATAACCGTCTCCGTTTTTCTTGAAATAAATCCATCTTTTAATTTGAAGGAAAATACCGTCATTTCTTTGATAAATGATGTTGGCATACATTCCTCTTGAATCACCATTAACTTCTAGGTCTCTTCCGTTCAATACAACTTTGTGAACTTTAGTTACATCGTTGAATTGGAATTCGAATGCCTCAGCAACAGCTTTTTCAATTTTCTCATCAGACATTCCTTGCTTAGCACATCTACAGTTTTTAGACTGCGCATAGTTCGAACCATCCGTAACTTTTAGATCAATCTCTCCTGAAGCTAAAGTAGCTCCAACTTCGTCACCTTTTGTTGCCATTACTTCAACTTTTAGTTTTAGTGTAGCACCTGGCTTCAATTGATCTTTTACTTTTGAAAGTAGAATACGGTAAGTATCTTCTTGAAGCGTATAGTTATTCACGTATTTTCCTGCTCCACAGCTAAGAGGAATACCTAAAGCCGTGTTGTCATAATCATAAAATGACATAGCTGAAGCCATTCTTCCATAATAGGCTGGAATCATTTTTCTTACTTCTTTTGTTGTAAGGGAAACTCCACCAAGTGTGTATTTGATGTCCATTCCGTCACAACCTTCGCAAGATTTCGAATAACTTTTTTCGAAGTAAGCTCTGAAGTAAAATGGCTTGTCGTCAGAAGCAAGCGTTCTTTCAGTGATTACTCCTGTTTCAGAATCTCCAGAAGATCCTTTTCCAAGAACGGTGTTGTAAAAAACAACTTTACCCATGTTTGCTTTGTGATGAGCCGAGTATTCTCTTGGTTTCTCAACAACTTCATCCTTTTTGTCGTCTTTCTTTCCTTTCTTTTTGAAAAGTTTTCCGAGTTGAGCATCAGCAGTTGAAGCAGTACAAATTAGAGCGAGAGCGAGTAGGACTGAATTTAATTTAGTCTTCATAATCATGTTTATTTAGAGTGAAAAAAAGGAAGACCCAACAAGCAATATGGGTCTTCCAAAGAGTTTAGTCTAGTTTTAGTTTAATCGTAAAAAGAGTTGTAATATCTATCCTGCTATAAATAGTCAGAAAGCTTTACAGTAGTTCCGCACATGTCAGAAGTAACTTTGAAAATTGCTTTTCCGTCAGCTTTTACAGTTTTACCTGGAGAACAAGTAACCGAAGTTTTTCCTCCTCTTGGGTTCAAAGTTGTTTCTCCGAAACCAGTGTGGATTCTGTACTTCGTATCTGTATCATTAAGGATCGTTAATTTTCCACCTTTAAATTCAACAGTTTCTACTTTTGGATTTTCTCCTTCTCCGTTACCAGCGAAAGAAAAAGTAAATGCTCCTACAAGAGCAACAGCTAAAATGATCTTTTTCATAATTAATTGCTTTTTAAGTATTTAGTTTATTTTTCAGATAAGCCAAATATATTCTGTTCGCATTGGAAATCCATTCCTCGATTTATCAATGGACATTTTTAGTTTATTAATGGACAAAAGGAGCTTTTATTCGAATTCTAATCTTCAGGTTTTGTGTTGATTTCATGTTTTTTGAACTTATTTTAATTTTTTGGTTTAACTATTTGGTTAAAATTAACTAAATGGTTAAATTTGTGTCATGAAATACAATAAAGACACCTCGGAGAAAATATTAGAAAATGCCTTTGAAGAGTTTGGTGAGAATGGATATAGCGGTGCTAGAATGCAATCTATAGCGGACCGAGCCGGAATAAATAAAGCGCTTTTGCATTACTATTATCGATCCAAAGATGCCTTGTTTGAGATCGTCATGAAAAAAGCATTTCAATTAATGGTTCCAAGGTTGATGAAGACTTTTGATTCAGATGATTCGGTCTGTGATAGTATTGAAAAATTCGTAGAGATTTATATTGAAACGATCATGAAACATCCTCAAATTCCTGGTTTTGTGATTCATGAGATTAGTACGAAACCAGATCGACTTGTAAGATTGATTCAGAGTACGGAAATCAATTTCGATTTATTGAAACAAAAAATCCAAAATGATATGGATGAAGGGAAGTTGGTTAAAATGGCTCCCGAACAATTGATTGTAAATGTAATGGCTTTGTGTGTTTTTCCATTTATGGCTAAGCCTCTTGTGACAGGCCTGTTGCTTGATGGAGATAAGAAAGCCTATAAGCAGTTGATTGAAGATAGGAAAACAGAAGTTGCTTCTTTCATTATTCGATCAATAAAAATTGAAGAGTCCAAATCTTAAAATAGTTGCTATGAGAAAATTTGTTGGTTTGATTCTGCTGATTCCCATGTTTTCATTTGGGCAAACAGTGAGCTTAGATAGTCTGCAATCTGCAGCCGAAAAAAACTGGCCCACCTTTAAGAAAAGACTCTCCGTTACCGAAGAAAATGATTTGGTCATTCAAATCTTGAAGAGAAATTACATTCCTAAAGTTTCGGTCACGGGTCAGGCTACTTATCAATCTGAAGTCATCTCTTTTCCTGAAGTTCAGATTCCTGGTCAGGCTCCTTTGTTTCCAGAATTGCCTTTTGATAATTATGCTTTTGAAGCCAATTTAACTCAAATTTTATACGATGGAGGACAGATCAAAGCGAGACGCCAAATGCAAGAGGCGTCTGCAAATCTGCAACAGAAGAATATAGATGTAGAGGTGTATGATTTAAAAGGAAAAATTCAGGCTCTTTATTTAAAGTATCTGTTTTTAGAACAAACGGAAACCATTTTAAAGCTGTCAATTTCTGAATTGGAAGAAAACCTGAAAATAATGCAAGCAGGAATTGATAATGGGGTTCTTTTAGAAGCGGATAAGGACCATCTAACAGCTCAGAAAATTCAAATTCAAAAGCAATTAATTACACTTGAGTCTGGTAAAAAATCTATTCTCAAAGCCTTGAATATTATGTCTGGAGTGGAGTTGAATTTAGGAGTTCAATTTCAAAAACCAGAGGTAAAATCAAGTGCAGATTTGGTTCGACCTGAACTGCAGTTGTTGGACGCGCAAATTAATTTAACCGAGACCAATATTCTCAAACTAAATACAGTTCCAATTCCAAAACTAGTGGCTTTTGGAAAGTTGGGTTATGGTCGGCCCGGTTTTGATATGATTAATACAAAAATGCATGGTTATTACATGGTTGGAGCAAAATTCACTTGGGATGTCTGGGGTTGGAATTCTCTGAAAAAACAAAAAGATCAGATTCATGTCAAAACGACCATGATTGAGCACAATAAAGAAATGTTGAATAAAAAATTTGCCATTGAGAATGCTGAAATTCAGGAAGAGATTGATAAGTATCAAAAACAGATTGAACTATCTCAAGAAATTGAAAAACTGACGGAGAATGTCTATAAAACAGGTCAAAGTAAATTTAACAATGGAACTATTACTTCAACCGAATATTTGAAATTATTTAATGATCTGAGTCGTGCGCGAATGACTACAGAAGCCGACAAATTAGGTCTTTTACAAGCTCAATTAGAGTGGGTTCATGCCCAAGGAATCAAGAAATAAGAAAATTTAGAATATGAACAAATTACATTACAGTATTGCCTTTGGTTTGATTTTAAGTTTATCAGCCTGCAATAAAGAAGAAAAAGCAGACGCTTACGGGAATTTTGAAGAAGACGCTACCGTTATCTCTGCTGAGGGAAATGGGAAGATCCTGTTCTTTGAAGCTGAGGAAGGACAGCAAATTCAGGAAGGAGATAAAATTGCTCTGTTGGACACCATGCAGTTGCATCTTCAGAAGAAGATTGTGCAAGCGAAGATGAGTGTAATCGCAAGCAAGGCCAATTCAGTAGAAAAACAAATTGCCGTGATTCAAGAGCAGATTGATGCTCTAAAAGTCACTCAAGATCGTATTCATAAGCTTTATGCTGAGGGAGCAGCCACAAAAGCTCAGGTTGATGAAGTAGATTCGAAAGAAAAGATTTTGAAAGAACAGATTCAAGCAATTAAAGTACAGAGTAAATCGGTTTTGGACGAAAAAGTAGGGTATGTAGCTCAAATCAAACAGATTGAAGACTTAATTCGTCGCAGTGTGGTTTATAGTCCTATTTCTGGAGTGGTTTTGGAGACTTATGTGAAGCAAGGAGAGATCACAGGAGCGGGTAGACCCATGCTGCGAATTCAAAATTTAGAGGAATTAACACTTCGAGCTTATATCACCGAAACAAAATTAACCAGTGTGAAAATTGATCAAAAAGTGCAAGTGATTGTTGATGCAGGCGATGATAAAGAAACGTTTGAAGGGACTATTTCATGGGTTAGCGATAAAGCCGAATTCACCCCTAAGCAAATTCAAACCGAAGATGAGAGGAAGAACCTCACGTATGCTATAAAAATTAAAGTGCCAAATCCTGAAGGTAAGTTGAAAATTGGGATGCCTGCAAGTGTGGAATTTGAATAGAGAATAGATTGATAACAGTTCAGAACATAAATAAATCTTATGGTCAGGTTCAGGCTCTGAAATCGCTTTCATTTAATGTGGAAGAGGGACAGCTGTATGGATTGATTGGCCCTGATGGTGCTGGAAAAACAACACTTTTTAGGATTCTCACAACTTTACTTCTTGCTGATTCTGGAGAGGCTACATTGGATGGTTTGGATGTCAAGAAAGACTATAAAAAAATTCGAAAAATGGTGGGTTATATGCCCGAACGATTTTCACTTTACATGGATTTGACGGTTGAAGAGAATCTGAACTTTTTTGCAACGGTATTTCAAACTACGGTTGAAGAAAATTATCATTTGATTCATGATATCTATCAAATGCTAGAGCCCTTTAAGAAAAGGAAAGCTGGTGATCTTTCCGGAGGGATGAAACAAAAATTAGCACTTTCATGTGCGCTCATTCACAAACCAAGAGTATTGCTTTTGGATGAGCCGACTACCGGGGTGGACCCAGTTTCAAGAAAGGAATTTTGGGAGATGCTTAAAAAGCTGCAGCAAGGTGGTTTGACAACCTTAGTTTCTACGCCTTTTTTAGATGAAGCTGAATTGTGTGATGAGGTAGCTTTGGTGCAAAACGGACAAATCTTGAAAGTAGATACGCCTCAAAATATTGCTTTGGCTTTTCCTCATAAACTCTGGCAGATTAAGTCAAAGTCCAACTATAAAACACTAAAAATATTGAAGGAATTTAATCAGAAAATATCCGCATTTGCTTTCGGTAATGTGGTGCATTTGGCTACGGATTTGGAGGTCAATGAAATGATGATTGAATCTTATTTGAAGAATAAGGGAGTTGAACAAATCCAAATTCAAGCAATCCAGGCGGGTATTGAAGATGTGTTCATGGACCTGATGCAATAGTTATGAATGGAGAAAAAGTCATAGAAGTTAAGAACTTGAGTAAACACTTTGGCCAATTCAAAGCGGTTGACGATATCAGTTTTGATGTTAAAAAAGGCGAAGTATTTGGCTTTTTAGGAGCGAATGGCGCTGGAAAAACTACGGCTATAAAAATGCTAACAGGGATCTGGTCTTCAAGCTCGGGACAAGCTACTGTGGCAGGTTTTGATATCAATAGGAACAGGAATAAACTCAAGGAAAATATAGGGTATATGAGTCAGAAATTCTCGCTTTATGAGGATCTGACATTCAAAGAAAATGTTCGTTTTTATGGTGGGATTTACGGCCTAAGCAATAAAGAAATCAGCCAAAAAACGGACGAAATGATCGCTCATCTGGAACTAGATAATATCAAGAACACGTTAATCTCGGAAATTCCTTTAGGCTGGAAGCAGAAAATTGCTTTTTCAGTGGCTGTCATTCACCGACCAAAAATTGTTTTTTTAGACGAGCCAACTTCAGGAGTGGATCCAATTACGAGAAGACAATTCTGGGATTTAATCTACGAAACTGCAGAAAGTGGAATTACGGTTTTTGTGACCACTCATTATATGGATGAGGCTGAGTATTGTGATCGAATTTCCATGATGGTACAAGGTAGAATAGAAGCTTTAGGAAGTTTAGATGAGTTGTTGGAAAAACATGATGCGAGAAATATGGATGAAGTGTTTGTAAAACTAGCAAGGTAAAATGAAAACATTTGCGGCATTTGTAAGAAAGGAATTCAAGCATATTTTTAGGGATCGTAAAACACTAATCATATTGTTTGGAATGCCCATCGTCATGGTGATTATGTTTGGTTTTGCCATTCGGACCGAAATCTCGAATTCGAGAATTGCCATTTTAGATCATGCGAAAGATGCGCATTCTCAAAAATTGAAGAATAAAATTTCAGCCTCAGAGTATTTTAATGTCGTAACCGAACTAAATTCAGAAGAAGAGATTGGGGAGATTTTTAAAAGAGGAGATGTTAAGTTGGTTTTGGTGTTTCCTCAAGATTTTGGAAAAGGATTAGTGAATGAAAATCATAGTCCAATCCAAATCATTGCAGACGCTTCCGATCCCAATACGGCCAATATTCTGAGTAGTTATTTACAGGCTACTTTTCAGTCTTACGTGAATGAAGAATTAAACCTTCAGGCTCCAAATTTGAATATTACTACCCGAATGATGTACAATCCAGAAAACAAATCGGTTTACATGTTTGTACCGGGAGTAATGACGATCATTTTAATGCTTGTTTCAGCTTTGATGACCTCCATTACGGTAGCCAAGGAAAAGGAAATTGGAACCATGGAAATACTTTTGGTTTCTCCTTTAAAACCCTTTGTGATTATCCTTGGAAAAATCATTCCATATCTGGTGTTAGCTCTAATTATTGCCAGTACGATTTTGCTTTTAGGTCTGTATGTATTCAATATGCCTATGAATGGAAGTTATTATTTGCTTTTCGCAGAAATCTTCTTGTTCGTATTATGTGCTTTGGTTTTAGGACTTTTGATTTCAACAGTTGCCAATTCTCAACAAACGGCCATGCTTATATCCATGATGGCATTGATGCTACCTTCCATTCTGCTTTCAGGATTCATTTTTCCGATTTCGAGTATGCCACTTCCTTTGCAAGTAATCAGTAATGCGATTCCGGCAAAATGGTTCATCATTATAATCAAAAATATTATGCTGAAAGGAACAGGCTTAGAGGCTATTATGTTTGAAACTGGAGTGCTCGTATTCATCACTGTTTTGCTGACTTTAATCGCTATCAAGAAATTCAAAATCAGATTGGAATAATGCGAAAAATATTGATCATAGTACAAAAGGAGTTTAAACAAATCTTTCGCAATAAAATGATGCGTCCGATCTTGTTTATTATGCCGGTCATGCAATTGGTTGTACTGTCTTATTCGGCTGATTTTACCGTGACCAACATCAATATTTATATTGAAGATCACGATCATTCTTCCATGTCACAGTCCTTGACTCAGAAAATAGCTATGTCAGAATATTTTAATTTGATTCAAGTTGGAAATTCCTATGAAGAAGCTTATGAAATGGTTGAGAAAAACAGAGTAGACGTGATTCTCACGATCCCGGAAAACTTCAGTAAAAACATGCATTCTGGCAGGGTTACAGAGATTTCAATTTTTGCTGATGCGATTAACGGAACAAAAGCCGGAATAAGCTTGAATTATTTGCAGAATATCATTGCTAAATTTAGCTTGGAGGAAATTGAAAAAACGGGGATTCAAATGCAAATCCCGGGAATCGAAACGAATAAAAGAGACTGGTACAATCCAGACCTAAACTATAAATTTTTCATGGTTCCTGGGATATTGGTCTTGTTAGTGACGATTATTGCACTTTTCTTATCCGGAATGAATATCGTGCGAGAAAAAGAGATTGGGACAATTGAGCAGCTGAATGTTACACCAATCAGAAAATACCAGTTTATAGTCGGTAAATTATTGCCTTTTCTCATCATTGGAATGGTTGAGTTTACCATTGGACTCATCATTGCATTATTTTGGTTTCAGGTACCTTTTGAGGGGAATTTCTTTCTCATTTATGGATTTACCATTTTGTATTTGATTCTTATTTTAGGCATGGGAATGTTCATTTCCACGATCACCAGTAGTCAACAGCAGGCTTTATTTCTAGCTTGGTTTTTCATGGTTATTTTTATTCTGATGTCAGGTCTGTTTACTCCGATAGAGAGTATGCCAATATGGGCTCAAAAGTTCACACTCTTCAATCCCATACGCTATTATGTGGAAGTAATTCGGCTTGTAATGCTCAAGGGAAGTGGAATATCCAATATTCTAATGCATGTATCTGTTGTTGCCGGATCAGCTATTTTAATTAATATATTGGCAATGATAAGTTATAAAAAGACGGCTTAAAGCGAATTTCTTCTATTACGATGGGGTAGTGAAATTCGGAATAGCTTCTTTAGTTGGTTGAGATACTTGCTAATAATTCACCTATTTTTAATTACGAATTTTTCATTTTACATTTAGTTCATGTGCTACAACGTAAAAGCCAGTTTAGAAGCCCAGCTTCGAAGAGCCAAAGAAAATGGGGATGCCGACATGATTGCTCAGATTACGGAGCAAATGCAGAAGTATGAGGTCAATGATTATCATCACACCAACGGGTTCGAGCATCAACCTTTTGTGATTTACGAAAAAGAAGAACCGATAATTGCACATTGGGGTTTGATTCCGCATTGGACGAGATCTAGTGATGAAAAAAATGAGATTTGGAATAAGACCTTAAATGCAAGAGGGGAATCGATTTGGGAAAAACCTTCTTTTCGGGATTCAGCGAAACATTCTAGATGTCTGATCGGTATTGATGGTTTTTATGAATACCATCATTTCAAGAAAAAGAATTACCCCTTTTATATTCACCCGAAAAAGGGGGGTCTAACTTTGGGAGGTTTGTCAAGCAAATGGCTAAATAGAGAAACTGGCGAGCTTCTAAATTCCTTCACAATTGTGACAACCAAAGGAAATCAATTATTAAGTCGGCTCCATAATAACCCAAAACTCAAAGAGCCTCGAATGCCTTTGATTTTAGATTCAGAAGAACAAGAAATCTGGCTTCATGATGAAGAGGCATCCAAAAAAATGATTTATCCTCATGAAATTGAACTCAATGTCTATTCAGTAGAAAAACTTTCCGGAAAAGATTATAAGGGAAATGTAGAAGCTGTTTCCAAAGAAAAGATCTATTCTGAATTGGAATTCGAGGGGCTGTATGATCCGCCAGAGGATTTGACACTTTTTTAATTTAATCCATAGGGTGACAATTGTTACTTTGATGCTGTTGAACAAAAAGTATCTTCGCATAAAAATCAAACTTGGACAAACTATTAAAGGAATATAAAGGAATAATACTCGCCCTTATCATTGGTCTTTTGAGTTATGCGGCTCCTTATTTTTTTCCGGATGTTTTTGTGATTAGCAGTATCATTATTGCTTTGTTTTTCGGGATGATTGTTCGGAATCTCTGGAAAATTCCATCAGAATTTAATTCAGGAATTGGCTTTACTAGTGGCAAATTACTGGAGCTATCCATTTTGTTTTTGGCTTTCAGTATCAGCTATACGCACATTGCGGCAATAGGAACTACCAGTTTTGTGATTGTAGCTGTGATGATTCTTCTAGTCTTATCGTTTACGTTTTACTTAGCCAGGAAAGTCAAATGTCCAGGTTCTACAGGTTGGTTGGTAGGTTTTGGAACAGCAATTTGTGGATCTTCTGCAATAGCTGCCTTGTCGCCGAGTGTAACCAAGAACAAGGAAGATGTTGGAATAGCTATGGCCGTGGTCAATCTATTAGGAAGCATTGGGATGGTTGCGCTACCCTTTATTTTAACCCAATTGGATTTAAGTAATACACAAATAGGTTTGCTCATAGGAGGTTCGCTTCATTCGGTTGGAAATGTTGCCGGAGCAGCTTATTCGATGAGTGATCAAGCTGGAGAAGCTGCCATCACCATAAAGCTAGCACGTGTAGCCTTATTGTCGCCCGGACTGATTTATTTCAACTATCTCGTCAACCGGGATAAAGTGGACAATTGGAAGCAGCATTTTAAATTGCCTTGGTATCTATGGAGTTTTATCGGAGTTACCTTATTGGTTTCATTTATTGATTTACCTGATGATTTCTTGAAAGTAATGAGTGTGATAGGGAAAATTACCTTAACCATCGCCATGGCTGCAATTGGCTTGAAAATTAGTTTTAAAAGTCTATTTGTATCTGGACAAAGAGGGATCGTATTTGGCCTGATGATTTACCTCTTTCAAATGGTCCTATTGATCCTTGCTGTTCTCGCTTTTCAATTGAATTAATATGATGAACTTCAGTCTTTAAGCTGATGAAACTCATTGAAAATCCTCGCTTCTTTTCTTTATTTTGAGTTTATAACATTAATTGAAAGACTATGCTATCGACTTCAGAAAAATTATACACTTTGATCTATCATTCAGATGATCATTTAGGAAGAGAAATATTGGCTTATTTACAAGCTGAAAATTTGGATACAAGAGCCATTGATATTGCGAAAACCAAAGTCTCTGAAACAAATTGGGCTGGTCTAGCTGAGAAGTTGGCTATCGAAATTAAAGATTTGGTGAATACAAATCATCCAAACTTCAAACAACATTATGATTCCTCCATCGAATTAAGCGAACACGATTGGTTGAAGTTTTTAGAACATAATCCCAATACCCTAGCTGCACCCATTGTAATGAAGGGAGAGAAAGTCAAAATGATGAGTAATCCGCAAGATATGTTGCACTTTAATTAGAACTACTAAATATGATTTATGAATGGTGACTCACAAAAGGGTCGCCTTTTTTTTGAGGCAACGGAATTCATAATTGTACGTTAGATTTGGGAATTCAATTAACTACTACTTATGAAAAAAGTATTTGCATTTTTTGTAGGACTGTTTATGTCTTACTTTTCTTACTCACAATATGTTACGATTAATGATGCTGGCTTTGTGAACTGGCTAACTTCAAACTATCCTGCCTGTATGTCAGGTAATCAAATGGATACAACCTGCACGGATATTACAACAGCTGGTTGGGTTTCAATTTCAGGTTATACGATTAATGATTTGGATGGCCTTCAGTATTTTGATGCGATGTCTACTTTTATTTGCATGAATAATAGTGTGAGTAATATTCCATATTTACCACAGCCCAATATTATTCAGTACAAAGTGGCGAATAACAATCTAACTTCAATTCCGAATTTACCAAGCACGGTGATCAATCTGGATATCAGACAAAATGATTTAACTTCAATTCCAGCTTTACCGCCAGGTCTGCAGGAGTATTTAGGTGGAGATAATCCGAACCTGCCACTTCCTTCATTTCCTACAACGATAACAATGTTGGACATAAGTAATAATAACTTGTCATCTTTTCCAGCGCTTTGGCCTGGGATAACAAACCTTAGTATTGGTGGAAATCCAGCTGCGACTGTTCCTGCGATGCCACCAAATTTAGAAGTCTTAACAATCAATAACCAAGGCTTAACACAACTACCTCCTTTACCAAATACGATCACAAATCTTGAAGCACAATTCAATGATTTTACTGTCGTGAATAGCTTTCCACCGAATGTAGAATGGCTGAATTTAACAAACTGTTCGCAGCTTGATAGTGTGTATAATATCCCGAACTCGGTTACAACGCTGACAATCCAAAATTGTGGGCTGAAGTATATCGGAAATTTACCGGCAAATCTGAATTCGGTCTATTTGGATTATAACGATTTAACAGATCTGCCACCTGTTCCGGCAGGGATTGATATGTTGAATGTAGATTACAATCAGATCTCTTCGATAGACTATTTGCCGGCCTCAATGAGTATGTTTAGGGCCATTAATAATAATTTAGAATGTCTTCCGATCATTCCAGATGTTTCAGGCTCATTCAATTTAAATTTGAATGGAAATCCAATGTCATGTGTGCCTAATTATACGAACGATATGAGTGCTGCTTGGTTAAGCAAGCCACTGTGCGCATATAATGATCCAGTTAATAACCCGCAAGGTTGCCCAACAGCTGAGGGAGTGTCTGGATACATTTATCAAGACTCAAATTCAAACTGTTCAAGACAAAATTTCGAGACGGGAATTCAGAATATACCCGTTCGTTTGTTTGATGGAGGATCGAATCAAATTGGAATCGCTTCATCTCTTTCAAATGGAAGATACTTCTTTCCAGCTGCGATTGGAACTTACACGGTAGTTGCTGATACGGCAGGGAAGCCAATCGTTCCCACATGTATAAATCCTGGAGTAGATTCTACTGTGGTTTTAAGCGGTGCGGATACGCTTGCAGATGACGTTAATTTTGGTTTCGAATGTGCAGGTGGATTTGATATTGCAGCTACAAGTGCACACACAGATGGATGGGTTTTTCCAGGTCAAGTACATACTTTGACTTTGAATATCGGTGATTTGAGTT